>CAKRJK010000192.1 GCA_934351705.1 uncultured Lachnospiraceae bacterium | reverse complement strand
CATAAACTCTGGTGATTCCGAGGATTACAAGGAAACCGAGCAGCATCATAAGCGGTCCGAACCATGTCTGCTCCGAAAGACGCTTCTCCTTGATGATCTTGACCTTTGCCTCGTTCTTTCCGTCGTTTCCGCATTTTAATGCTTTCATATAGAACGTGTACTCACCGCCGGACAGATTCGTATAACTGATCGGTTTGAGTTCACTTCGCTTTGTGATATTTGCCTTTTCGTCAAATCCTTTCAGGTAATAGATGATCTCGGGATTATTCAGCGAATAGGACAGCACATATCCGTAAACCGTGACACGCTTGCTTTCCTTTGGTATTGTAATCGTATCACCGTCTTTGAAATAATAAATTTTGTCATCCACCTGAATGAACGGTACACAGGATTTTACCCCCTTGACCGTTTCTTCTTCTCCGTTGAGATTAATGCTGCTGACACCCGAAGAACCGCACAGATACACCGTTCCGTCCTCGGTCACTTCATTTCTCGCATTGGCGGTAATGTTCCACGGCAGCCCCATACTCGCATCATAAAACGTATAGTCCGTAATCTCATCCGCAATCATCTGACTCCGCTCTACCACATAGATTCCGTTTCCGCTTAGAATCCACATATTTTGTTCTCCGTCAAAAAGGAGATCCAGATTGTTGGAATACGGAAAACTTCTTACCAGAGTCACTTTTCCGTTTTTGAGAAATCCGATGGAATTTCCGGTCACCACCCACCAGACGCCCCGGTCTGTCGGATCTTTGACAATTCTTAAAATAACCTCGGAATCAAGTCCCGCATCCTGACCGATACAGTTGACCGTATTGCCCTTAATTTCAAAAATACCCGCTCCGTCACTTCCCGCATAGAGAACGCCCATCTCACCCTCACAGATACTCAAAATCTCTGTGTTGGTTATTCCCTCTTTTTCTCCGTAGCTGCGAATGATCTCGCCTTCCCGTATAATGTTGACACCGCCGCTGCTCGTCACCGCGATGTTGCCGTTTTCCAGCTCCAACACCGTGCGGACACGGTCTGAATTTAAGCCGTTAGACATATTAAAGTTCGTAATGCTCTTATCATTGTGAACACAGATCAGTCCCTGATCACCATAGGTACAAAGCCACAGATTATTTTTGGAATCTTTCTTGATACATCGGATTCTCACATTTTTTAATTGCTCTGTCAGATCATTTTCCACACGCGAATAATTTTCATCCAGAATACAAAGTCCGCTGTCTGTTCCGATATATAACCTATTGTCATACAAACAGGTGGTGTTGACAACCATCTCCCCCAGTCCCGCTCTCTTACTGACATTCATAAACCGGTTTCTTGTAATTTTCATAACGCCCTGTCTGGAGGAGACAAACCAGAGATTTCCCTCATAATCCTCTATCATGTCGTCAATCGAATTGTTTAACGGAAGTTGTTCCACCGGTATATATTGACGATTACTGTCAACATAACCGACTCCGTTATCACTGCACAACCATAAAGAATTTTCGTTTACCATGCAGATCCGATTGATATTGTTCTGCTCGTTCGTCGAAATGCTTTGTGCAAGGTCCTGCTTTCCCTTCAAATCATACAAAAAGACTTCCGACTCCTCCGTTCCGAGCCAGACATATCCCTCATTTGTTCCCTCCGCACACACGGAGGTAATCATTCCGTGACCGATATCCTCGTTATGCAGATAACTTACCACTTTCAAATCCTGTATCAAAAAGACATCACCCTGAAGCGTGACTCCGTAAATATTTCCCTCTTTGTCCTCCTGCAACTCGTGAATGTACTGTCTGTAAATATGTTTGTCTGCAAGCACATTCAGCTTCTTTTCCGAATCAATATAATACATTCCCTGCGTGGTCGCAAGAATGATGTTTCCATTTTTATCCTCCGCAATTCCCTTGATCGCACAGGAGCGTAATCCCTCTTTTTTTCCGAAAAATTCAAATTCCCCGTCCCGGTAAAGAGCCACGCCTTTGTCATTCGTGCCAATCCAAAGTCTCTCCTTGGAATCCACGAACAGACTTCCGACGCTCGTAATTCCCGTCGTAGCGTCAAAATGATAAAACTCATTTCCGTCGTAACGCACCAGACCGCTGTAACCGCCAATCCAGATAAAACCGTCCTCCGTCTGTGCAATCGCATTTGCCTCCGATGTTGGCAGACCGTTTTGGTTGTTATATAAAACCGCGATTGCCTCACCGTCCTCCAAATACTGTTCCATGTCCTTCTTCTCTTCACTCGCCTGTGCAAAACACGGAAGCCCTAAGATGAACACCCCCAGAACCACAAGTATTCCCCGTCTGAAATTTTTCATAAATACATTCTCCTCTTCTATGATATACATCGTTCCTCTTTTTCAAAAAATCCCAATTTTATATATTTTACCTTATTCTTCCATTTATGTATATGATTTTTTTCATTTTTTGACAAGAGAACCCCTAACGGGTACACTAAGAACAACAAGACACTAAAAACGCGACCAACTAAAAGATGCTTTGCAGCCGGCAAGTCGTTCGGGCGTAGGGACACCGTTTCGATTTTGCTTTGGTTTTTCGGTGCTAAGGGATTCTATAAATTTTGTTTACATTCTTTGGCGGTGGACGCAAGCGGCACAAACTCGCCGTCCGGGCTCGGTTGTGCCTCTTCCGTACATCCGTGTACGGAAGTTGCTGCTTTTTGGGCAAAATTCAAGAATCTCTAAGCACCGAAAAAAAGAAGCAAAATCAAAACGGTGTCCCTACGCCCGAACGACTTGCCGGCTGCAAAGCATCCCCCCCAACACAAAAAAACGAGGTACAACACATGATTGATTTACACACACATTCCACCGAATCCGACGGAACAGACACCCCGGAAACACTCACCCACAACGCCAAAGAAGCCGGACTATCCGCTTTCGCCCTCACCGACCACGACACCGTCGCCGGAATCGAAAAAGCAAAACCGATCGCCCAAAAACTCGGCATCGAATTCGTCCCGGGCATTGAACTGTCAACAGACTACGAGGGAACCGAAGTCCACATTCTCGGTTACTATATCGACGAAAAAAACGAATCCTTTTTAAAACAGTTACAGACCTTCCTCGACAGCCGCGATCTGCGTAACGAAAAGATGGCTTTTCTGCTGCAAAAAGAAGGTTTTGACATCACCTTAGACAAACTTGTCGTCGAATACCCGGACAGCGTGATCACCCGCGCCCACTTTGCCCGCTATCTGGTCGAACATCACATGGTAAAAAACCGTGAAACCGCATTTTCCAAATATCTCGGCAACCAATGCCGCTGTTATGTCCCGAGAGAGAAGATCAGCCCGTTTGAAGCGATCAAACTGATCCAATCCGGCGGAGGTGTCGCTTTCTTTGCACATCCGATACTCTGTCACATGAACTTTGAGCGGTTAAAACGCTTTATCGCAGATTTAAAAGCTGCCGGTCTGACCGGAATCGAGGCGATCTACTCCGCCAATTCACCCGGAGACACCGGCAACCTCAAACGGATTGCAAAAGAAAACGACCTACTGGTCAGCGGCGGTTCTGATTACCACGGTGCCAATAAGCCGTATATCCGTCTCGGCAAAGGACGAGGCAGCCTGTATGTTCCCGATGAAATTTTAGAGGACATCAAACTTGCCGCTTCTTCCCAAAGCCTGTAATATTTATTATGACAGCAGGAATTTCTCGATCACTTCGGCGATTCCTGCTTCGTTGTTGGTGCGTTCTGTCACATAGTCCGCACACGCTTTGACTTCATCCTTTGCATTTTTCATCGCAACGCCAACCTGTGCCGTCTTTAGCATCGGAATGTCATTTCTCTCATCCCCTGCCGCAATCGTATTCTCGATCGGAATATCCAGATAGCTGCAAAGG
>CAKRJK010000191.1 GCA_934351705.1 uncultured Lachnospiraceae bacterium | reverse complement strand
CTGACAAAAATCTGCATTACGTCCACTACTCTTGCTTCGTCCTCGCTGATCTCCGTATTCACGTCTTTTGTCAATACATCATAGACTTTCGCCGCAAGCAGATATTCTTCGTACATTTCTTCTAAATCGGACTCTTTGACATCCAAGTATTTTTTCTCTTTTTTTGAGAGAGATTGGTAATACTTTTTTGCGGCGTTCCTGGCGGTTTTCTTTTCCCCTTTGGTCAGTTCAACATTCTTTTCTTTTGCCAGACCGTTTCTGCACTTGATTTTTGCCATCTGTGTCAACGCTTTTTCCTTTGTGTAGGACTCTAAGGATTTTTCGCTTGAATCCTGCCACAGATCCATTCCGTATGACTCGCCGTAGATATTACGGTAGTTTGTCAGATAAACCCTCGCTTCCTTTTTTGTGCAGACTTCTTTTCCGATTTTGAAAACCTCTCCCGGCCAGATGTCCTGCAAATATATGATCTCCAGATTGCCGACACGACACCCGCAAAGCATTACCGTCAAAGATAACAACATGGCTGCGAGTGTGATTTTCTTTGGTAATTTCATATGTTACTCCATTGTTTTTAAAATGCTTCGTGCAACCGATAAACCGTTTGCCGATGCCTGCTGAAGTCCTCTTGTTACCGATGCTCCGTCTCCGATTGCACGGAGTCCTTTTACATTTGTTTCAAAATCCTGATTAACTACCACTTTATTGGAATAGAATTTTACTTCCACACCGTAAAGCAGGGTCTCATCACTTGCAATACCCGGTGTTACTTTATCTAACGCCATGATCATCTCTTCGATATCCACCATGATACGATGTGGGAATACCAGTGACAAATCGCCCGGTACCGCATCTTTCAAAGTTGGAATCAGATTGTTTCTGCAAAGTCTCTCTTCTGTCGTTCTTCTTCCACGTCTGAAATCACCGAACGTCTGCACCATGATTCTTCCATCACAAAGCATATTGGAAAGCTGTGCAATCTGTTTTCCGTATTCAATCGGTGTCTTGAACGGTTTCGTAAAGTTCTTGGACACCAAAAGGGCAAAGTTTGTGTTGTTGGTCTTTAAGTCTTTTGACTTGTAAGCATGACCGTTGACTACGGCAAGACCATCATCATAGTATTCGGTAGCCACTTCGCCGGACGGATTTGTACAGAATGTACGCACCTTATCGTCAAAAGTCGGTGTATGGTAAACCAGTTTTGCCTCATAAAGATTCTTGTTCAGGAAATCCATAACCTCGTCACGTACTTCTACACGCACACCGATGTCAACGGTTCCCACTTCGGTTGCCACCTCATGTTTGTCACAAATATGGGAAAACCAGTCTGCTCCCTCACGTCCGACAGCCGACACGATCTCCTTTGCATAGAATGTCTCGCCCTTGTCTGTCACAATGCCTTTTACCTCTTGGTTTTCGATGATGATGTCTGAAACCATCGTATCAAACATAATCTCTATGCCTTCATCTAACAAATGCTCCTGTAATCTGGAATAAATCTTATATCCCTCTTCGGTTCCGAGGTGACGGATCGGACATTCGATTAATTTTAAGTTTGCATTGATTGCTTTTCTACGGATTTCACGAATTTCTTTTTCTTTGTCCACGCCGTAGACGCTCTTATCCGCTCCGAATTTCAGATAAATGTCATCTGACTCACGAATCAATTCAATTGCTTTTTCATATCCCAGAATGTACGGAAGATTTCCGCCGACATCCGGTGAGAGGGATAATTTTCCGTCGGAAAAAGCTCCCGCTCCCGCAAAGCCTGTCGTGATCGAACACGGCTGACATCCCACACAGACCTTTGTCTTTCTCTTTGGGCATTGGCGATTTTCAATTTTTCTTCCTTTTTCAATCATCAGCACCTTTAAATCCGGTTTCTTTTCCATTAATTCATAGGCACAAAAAATTCCGGATGGTCCTGCTCCGATAATAATTATATCGTAATTTGACATTTGTACTACTTCCTTTCTCTAGGCTTCTATCACGAGATATTTTCCGCTTGGCAGAGCAAATACTTCCTCAAGCTCCTCCAAGTCATTGTCCGATAATCCCGCAATATCTGTTCCCGCATTATCAAAATATTCCCGCACTTCCTTTAGATTCTTGCAGACAACCGCCATGCAGTCCTCCAAAAACTCTTCTGCTTCCTCCGGTGTCTGTGCTACCTTTTCTTGAAATAATTGCAGCTGTTTCTCTAAAAAAGTCAGGATACACTCCTCATCATATTCATACATTACAATCCCTCCTTCATACCTCTAGTATCGTACCAAAAAACACTCTATTTTTCAACAAATTTTCCTTTTATTTCCCGAAAGACACGGGCAACCGGAAGTCCGACCACATTATTGTAATCTCCGTTGATTTTTTCGACCAGCTTTGCACCGATTCCCTGTATGCCGTATGCGCCTGCTTTATCCATCGGTTCTCCTGTTTTGATATAGGCGATCAGTTCTTCTTTTGTCGCCGGATACATGGTCACTTCTGTCTTTTCGTAAAATGTATATTTTTCTGCACCTGCCGTTTTGCACAAGGTGACTCCCGTGTATACCTCATGTGTTCTGCCCTGCAGATTCCAAAGCATTTTTAACGCGTCTTCTTCATCCTTCGGTTTTCCGAGGATTGCTCCGTCCACTGCCACAACCGTATCCGCACCGATTACAAGGCACTCCTCCGTGAGGCACTCTGCCACCTCCGACGCTTTTTGTTCGGATAATTCCATCACGACCTCATGCGGCTGTTTTTTTGTGATCGTTTCTTCGCCTTTTGCCGGGATGACCGAAAAAGTCAAGCCGATCTGTTCTAATAATTCTTTTCTCCGCGGTGAAGCGGAGGCTAAAATCAGTTTCATTCGTTCCATTCCTCCTACAATTCTATGGTATCTTCTAACGCAAATGAATAGATGATCTTTTCACCGACTTCTACCTCAAACACTTTTGCCAGAGCCTCTGCATAGAGTTCTAACTGTGTCTGGTATCTTCCGACCAGCTGCTCTTTTGTCTTGACGCGGTCTGTCTTGTAATCCAGCACAATGACCTTGTCCTCCTCGATAAAAAACACGTCCACGATTCCCTGGATCAGCACCGGTTCTTCGCTCGTCATGCTCTCGTCAATCTCATGTGCTGGCTTTCCGAGCACGAACGGCTTTTCTAAAAAGAGCATTCCTCTCTCCTGTGCATCCGCCATTCTCTTTGCTATCTCGTGTCCAAAGAAGCCCGCTATCTTTTCAGGCAGAATCAACTCGTGCATTTCACGGTCAATCTTGTTCCTCTGCTCCAATTCAACAAGCCGTTCCTTAACCAGAGCGGTGACTGCCTCCCTGTCATCCGCTGCAATCTGCTGCTTGGACATCCGTTGTCTCATCAATGCAAAATCCATACACTCCATTGCCCGATGCATCGCACTTCCGCGTAACGCTCCCCGGTTTGTGTCCTCTTTCTTTTCGATAAAGTTCGGCACGTATGGCGTCGGTACTTTTTCTTCATACCACTGCACCGTATCTTTTTCTTCCTCGCCGAATACCATGTTGCGGTGCTTTAACTCGGAAACAGATACCTTCGTCTTTAGAAGGATTTCTTCTTTCATCGGATATTCATAAGATAAATCTTGATTTAATTTTTCCGTTTTTTCTTTATCTGCAAACTGTATTGTCTGCAAAAGCATTGTTCTTTCAAGTCCCTGTCTCAATCTTTGTTCTGCTTCTTTTTCTTTGAAAATTTCCGTTTGAACTGTGATCGGATACTTTTCTCCATAGGACATCAATGCCGGTATCACCCAGTCATAATAGCAGGCTGCTTTTTTTCTGATTCCGAAAGACAGCATTTGCGAAGAAGCCTGATTTGCGTATTCCTCCAGCTTTTTCCCTGCATTTTTCATTGTGCCCACAAG
>CAKRJK010000190.1 GCA_934351705.1 uncultured Lachnospiraceae bacterium | reverse complement strand
AAATACGTCTGCATAATCTCGCCCAAAAGAGCTGTTGTTGTCGTCTTTCCGTTGGTTCCCGTGATGGCAAGCAAACGTCCTTTTGCTATGCGGTATGCCAGTTCAATCTCTCCCCAGAGCGGAATGCCCGCCTTTTTGATACTGCATACAAACGGAAGCTCTACCGGCACACCCGGACTGATGACTGCCAGATCTATGCGTGATAAAAAGTCCTCCTGCCATTCTCCGATATAAATTTCACATTCTTTTAAAACCGGTGCGTCTTTTTTCAGTTGTTCTGCGGATAACTTTTCATTGCCGTCATACAAAATAACTTCTGCTTTGACATCTCTTAACAGTTCTGCCGCCGCGATACCGCTCTTTCCCGCTCCAATCACAAGTACTTTTTTCTCTTTTAATTCCATCTTCTACTCCTCCTAAAGAGCAAGCAAACCTATCAGGCAAAGCATTGCCGTCGCAATGGAAAACACTGCCACAACCCTTGTCTCCGACCAGCCGCACAATTCAAAATGGTGGTGTATCGGTGCCATCTTAAAGATTCTCTTTCCGCCTGTCTTTTTAAAATAGGTAACCTGTATCATAACTGATAAAATTTCAATCCAATAGATCAATCCGACAATCAGAATAAAAATCGGCATCTGCATCATATATGCACTTGCAGCCACAAAGCCTCCGAGTGCCAGCGAACCCGTATCTCCCATAAACACTTTTGCCGGATATACATTAAATAACAAGAAACCAAGCAACGCTCCCACTACCGCGCAGGTAATCGGCTCGATTCCGCTTTTTGTACCCACTGCGACAACAGAAAAGAACGTCGCTACCAGCACTGTCACACTTGAAGCCAATCCGTCTAATCCGTCTGTAAAATTCACGCCGTTGACCGTTCCAATCACCGCGAGGAACATCACCGGAATTGCCAGCCATCCCAGATCCAGATATTTTCCGTCTGTAAACGGAATTAACATCGTAAGGGATACATCGGTCTTATTGCGAAGATAATATACAAAAATAGCGGTAATGACAATCTGGCAAAGCATTTTCTGCCATGCCAGCAATCCGTCGGAACGCTTCAGTACCACTTTCAGGTAATCATCCAAGAATCCGACAATTCCAAAGCCCACCGTCACAAATAAAATCGGTACGATCTTCGGATAATCTTTGATATAGATCAGTGATGTGATGATCACACTTGCCAGGATGATAATGCCGCCCATCGTCGGCGTTCCCGCCTTTTTTAAGTGGGATTTCAGCTCTTCTCTCTCTGTCTGACCGACTTTTAACTTCCGCAAAAACGGAATGATGATCGGTCCTAACACCGCACTGATCACAAATGATATAATTACCGGAATAACAACTTGATATGACATAATTTCCACCTCATGTATTTTTTCAGCTTAAGCTGATAGTTTTCGTTTTCTCTAACTTATCTAGTATACGTTAAATTCCCAGATATGGCAATATGTTTTCATAAATGTCTTTCACAACCGGGGCTGCAATCGTGCCTCCGTAATAGACACCCTTCGGATCATGGATAATCAGAAGTGTTAATACCTGTGGGTTATCCGCAGGTGCAAACCCGATAAAAGACGAGATATATTTGTTTGCACTTCTCGGAAGTGTCTGCGATGTCGCCGTCTTTCCCCCGATCTGGTATCCTTTGATCGCCGCTTTGTTTCCGCCGCCCTCGCTGACTACCTTTTCCAGCAGTCCCCGCATGGTTTCACTGGTCTTTTCGCTTACAATGCCCTCCTGGACATCATACTGAAACTTTTTTACTTCTTTTCCCTCCTCATCCGTAACAGAAATTCCCAGATGAGGTGTAATACGCTTTCCCCCGTTAATTAAAGAGGATACGGTCGTGGCAAGCTGGATCGGCGTAATCTGAAAGGACTGTCCAAAGGAAATCGTCGCCAATTCCACCTGACCGATATTTTTCGGATTGTGCATGATGGTTGCCGCTTCTCCCGGCAGATCGACATCGGTCTTTTGCAATAATCCGAATTGTTTGAAATAGGAATAATATTTTTCACTTCCCAACCGCAATCCAAGTTCGATAAACACCGGATTGCAGGAGTTCATAATCGCATGTGTAAAATCCTCCGCTCCGTGTCCTCCGACTTTGTGGCATCGGATTTTGCGATCCTCCACCATCTTGTATCCCGGACAGTTGAATTTGTCCTCAAGGGTGACAACCCCTTCCTCCAAAGCTGCGGAAGCGGTAATGATCTTAAACGTAGAACCCGGTTCATATGTGTCGTTGATGCAGCCGTTCCTCCACATGGCATTTAGTTTATCCTGGTTTGTCACGGTTTCCCCATCGACACAAAACGGTTCGTTCAGATTAAATTCCGGAACATTGACCATCGCGAGAATCTCGCCGTTCTGCGGATTCATCATAAGCACCGACACACGCTCGGCACCGTGTTCTTCCATTGCTTTTTTTGCCGCCTGTTCCGCATATTTTTGTATATTGTAATCCAGACTGATGTGCAGGTCATTTCCGTCGACCGGATCTTGTCTTCTCTCCCCGGCATTTTCGATTTCCACGCCTCTCGCATCGGTCCGTGTCAGTATCTTTCCGTTTGTTCCCTGCAAATACTTATCATATTTTACTTCCAGACCGACAATTCCCTGATTATCGCCTCCGGTAAATCCCAGTACTTTTGATGCTAAGGAATCATAGGGATAGTATCGCTTGTAATCCTCATCAATCTTCACTCCCGCATAACCGTATGCCCGGATGGCATCTCCCGTTTCTTTATCTACATTTGTCTTGATTCTCTCAATGGAAGAAACTTTTTCAACCCGCTTTCTGACCTCCGCCTCGTCCATCTCCAGCTCTTTTGTCAGCATCGCAATGACGAGTTCAGGCTCTTTGATCTGGCTGTGTATGACAGAAATGGTGCAGACTGTTTTATTTTCCGCCAAAACAACGCCGTTTCTGTCAATAATCTCACCTCTTGCCGCCTTGATGTCACGCTCCCTTTCGTGCAAATCTTCTGCTTTTTTTCCATAGTATTCCGAGCAGAATACCATAAGATAAACCAGTCTTCCGACCAGAAAAAGTACCATTGCCAACACGACAATTATAAAAATCATGATTTTTTTGCGATAGGCTGTTTTATTCCTCTGCATAAGAAAACCTCATAAAAGAAGTTAGTATAATCTATTACAACTTTTACAAGGTTATGTAACTATTCTTCATCAGACTGAATTCCCATATACGGCAATATCTCCTCTAAGATCTCCCTTGCAACATTCTGGGCAAAGCTGCTGTGTGCCTGATCCAGTGCATTCGGTTCATCAATAACAACATAGATCAATACCTGCGGATTCTCCTGCGGCACATATCCGATGAAGGATACCAGGTACTTTCTGTCCGCTCTCGGCAGCTTCTGTGCGGTACCGGTTTTTCCGCCCATAGAATATCCCGCAACTTTCGCACTCTTTCCTGTTCCACCCTCATCCGACACCGTCTTATACAAGTATTCTTTTACCTGATCGCTGGTATCTTTTGAAACGGTCTGTTTTAAAACGGTTCCTTCTATATTTTGTACCACATTTCCGTTTTCGTCCAAAATGCGTTTTACCATATGCGGCTGATAATATTTTCCGCCGTTGATCAAAGAAGAAAACGCACTCGCCATCTGCACCATCGTGACATTAAAGTTCTGTCCGAAGGAGTTGGTTGCTAAAGACGAATCATCCATCGTATCTAACGTATACATCAAAGAATCTGTTCTCGCCTCGCCCGGCAGATCAATGTTCGTTTTTTGTCCGAAGCCGAAAATTTTCTGATAATCAATCAGATTTTCTTTTTGAATGGCGTATGACATCTGCATCAGCGCATCGTTGCAGGATACCATGATTGCCTGCTCTATGCTGACCTG
>CAKRJK010000189.1 GCA_934351705.1 uncultured Lachnospiraceae bacterium | reverse complement strand
TCTTTGAACCTCTAAATCCAAGACCACCGGCACTTGCCCATGATAATGCATTACCTTCAGCATCTGTAATTGTAACGATTGTGTTGTTAAAAGATGACTGAATATGTGCCTGTCCGCGTTCAACGTTTTTCTTTACACGCTTTTTTGTTACTTTTTTTGCAACTTTTTTAGCCATATCTAAACTAACCTACTTTCTTCAAAATAATGTTGTGCTGCCAATTATTTCTTCTTATTAGCAACAGTTCTCTTAGGACCTTTTCTGGTTCTTGCGTTTGTCTTTGTCTTCTGTCCACGAACTGGAAGTCCTTTTCTGTGACGGATACCGCGATAGCATCCAATCTCCTGTAATCTCTTGATATTGAGAGCAATCTCTCTTCTCAAGTCACCTTCTACCAACTGTGTTGCGTCGATGACTTCACTAATTCTCTTTACTTCTTCGTCAGTTAAATCTCTGACACGTGTATCCGGGTTTACTTTTGCTTCAGCAAGAATACGGTTAGAACTTACTCTTCCGATACCGTAAATATAAGTCAAGCCGATTTCTACACGTTTTTCTCTTGGTAAATCTACACCTGCAATACGAGCCATGTGTGTTAAACCTCCATTATTCCTATCTGTTTTTTGTGATCGAAACAAACCTATGCAGCTACGGTTTCCCGTCCTGAAATGTTGTGCATACACCTGTTTCTCTGTTACATACAAACGGTGAGACACACGCCGAACGCATCCCTCACACCTTGACATATGCCTCTCGGTATTAAAGCATATATCATAATTTTTATTATGAATAGCACAGTACTTAGAGCAATACCATGCTACAGCCGCACATAATTAATTTTACAAACAAACTACGGATTAACCCTGTCTCTGTTTGTGTTTCGGATTCTCACAGATTACTCTGATGCTTCCTTTTCTTTTGATAACTTTGCATTTCTCGCAAATAGGTTTTACTGATGATCTTACTTTCACAGCAAACTCTCCTTTCTTCTATTGCCCCAGTTTCTGCCGCATTACGGCAATTTATGGGTATTTTCCAAAAGTGTCCGACTAACATTATAGCACGCACACTTCTAAAAATCAATATTTATTTTTATTTATCTCTCCAAATGATTCTTCCTTTTGTCAGATCATATGGTGACATTTCAATCGTTACTTTATCACCCGGCAAGATACGGATAAAATTCATTCTCAGCTTTCCGCTGATATGTGCTAAAATCTGATGACCGTTTTCTAATTCTACCTGAAACATTGCATTTGGCAATTTCTCAACTACGGTTCCTTCTACTTCAATCACGTCTGCTTTTGACATCTTCATTTCCTCCTCTTATATGAAATCCTCTGATTCCTGTCTTGATTTTTGATATAACTTGATTGCACGTTTGACATTTTCATCGGTGATCCCCTGTTGGATTACCTCGGTTACTTCTGGCGGAAGTTTTTTGATTATCTGAATATGCTTTTTATTTTTCTTTTTCGGCTTCTCTACCGGCTTTGTCGTGCCGTTTGCCAGATACACATATTCCTCTGTTTCTTCTAATAAAAAGTAAAGCTGATTCTTATCATGCCCCGCTTTTGCCTTTGCAAAGAATGTTTCCATCGTTTCCTCCTCTTACATCTTTTTCTTTTCTTCCTCTGTAAGAGTCAAAATCTCCGGCTCTCCACTTGTGATCAAAACGGTGTTTTCATAATGCGCTGATAAAGAACCGTCCTCTGTCACAACTGTCCAATCATCATCTAACCATTCTACGTCCGGACGTCCCGCATTGATCATCGGCTCAATCGCCAACGTCATGCCTTTTCGCAGTTTTAATCCTCTGCGACGCTGTCTGAAATTCGGAATCTGCGGATCTTCATGTAAGTGTGTTCCAATTCCGTGTCCTACCAAGTCTCTTACGACTCCGTATCCGAAAGATTCGGCATAATCACCGATTGCTCCCGATATTTCGTATAAGTGATTCCCGTCTTTGGCATACTTGATGCCCTCAAAAAAACTCTGTCTGGTTCTTTCTATCAACAATGCTGCTTCTTTGGAAATCTCTCCGATACCGTGTGTTCTTGCCGCATCGGAATGATAACCTTTATAAATCACTCCAATGTCCAGACTTACGATGTCTCCCTCCTGCAAAATATGATGCTTATTTGGGATTCCGTGAACAACTTCGTCATTTACGGAAACACAAACGCTTGCCGGATAACCGTTATAGTTCTTAAAGGAAGGTTCGCATCCGTAACTCCGGATCATTTCCTCTCCGAGTCTGTCTACCTCGAAGGTAGACATTCCCGGTTTTAATTCATTTCCAAGATTCTGATGTACTTTTGCAAGAATCTCTCCTGCCGCACGCATCAGTTCTATTTCTCTTGCTGATTTTATCGTTACCGACATATCTTATGCTCCTAAGATCTCAACGATAGATGCAAAGCCTTCTTCTACGCTCTTTGTTCCGTCGATTTCTTTTAAAATACCCTGTTTTGCATAGTAGTCGATCAATGGCTGTGTCTGCTCATGATATACACCGAGACGTTTTAATACTGTCTCAGGCTGATCGTCTGCTCTGAACTGTAACTCGCCGCCACAGTGATCGCAGATTCCCTCTTTTTTCGGTGGGATATTGACAACATGGAATGGTGCTCCGCATTTTGTACATACGCGTCTGCCGGACATTCTCTCTACGATTTTCTCGTCTGCAATCTCGATATCCAATGCATAATCCATCTTCTCATTGATCTTTTCTAATGCTGCTGTCAGTGCTTCTGCCTGTGGAATTGTACGTGGGAATCCGTCTAATACAAATCCGTTTTTGCAGTCGTCCTGCTGAATTCTATCCATAACCAAGTCACATGTTAATTCATCCGGAACTAATAATCCCTGATCCATGTACTCTTTTGCTTTCTTTCCTAATTCTGTTCCCTCTTTGATATTCGCACGGAAGATGTCTCCTGTGGAAATATGAGGAATGTTATATTTCTCTGCGATTTTCTTTGCGTGTGTTCCTTTTCCTGCACCCGGTGCACCTAACATAATAATTTTCATGGTAAAACCTCCTTTATAAACACCTTTGGAGATACGGCGTATGCCTGTATCTCCTGTGGTTCACATTATTAGTCATTTAAAAAGCCTTTGTAGTAACGAACCCTCATCTGTGATTCAATTTGTTTTAATGTCTCGATTACAACACCTACGATAATGATGATAGATGTTCCACCGAAGCTGACGCTTGCGCTGAATACTCCGTTGAAGAAAATCGGAATAATCGCTACGATTGTCAGACCAACAGCTCCTATAAAAATAATATGATTCAATATATTGGTTAAATAGTCACTGGTCGGTTTACCCGGTCTGATTCCCGGAATAAATCCTCCCGCTTTTTTCATATTGTTTGCAATCTCTAACGGATTAAAGGTAATGGATGTATAGAAATATGCAAATAAGATCAACAGGATAATGTAAACGACCATACCAATCGTATAAATCGGTTCTGACGGGTTACACCAATTAGATTGGGATAATCCTTTTAAAATCTTACTTCCTACTCCCGTTCCGTTTCCTTTTCCTAAAATGGTTGCGATAACAACCGGAAACTGCATTAAGGACTGTGCGAAAATAACAGGGATAACGCCCGCTGTATTCACCTTCATCGGAATGAATGTCGACTGTCCTCCTACCTGTTTTCTTCCCTGAATCTTCTTAGAATACTGTACCGGAATCTTCCGTACCGCATCCTGTAAAATTACAACGAATACAACAGTTACTAAAATAATCGCAAGAATGATGACTCCCGCCAATGCTCCCTTTGCGACTGTTTTTCCTGCGATAAACTGCTCAAACAGAGTGCTTAAGTCAGCAGGAATACGAGAAATAATATTGATGACAAGCACGATAGAGATACCGTTTCCGACACCC
>CAKRJK010000188.1 GCA_934351705.1 uncultured Lachnospiraceae bacterium | reverse complement strand
ATCTGGGATGCCAAAGCCTCTGCCGCCTCATAACTCTCAATCTTGGTGATCTGCGCGGTTCCGCCTGTGATTGCTGCCTCTACAGTCGGCTGGCTGATCACCTGGTCGTCATATACGATTGGGAGTGTTTTTCCGATATTTGCCGAGGTGACCTCTGCAAACTTTTTCGCACCCTCATCTGTCAAGGTCAACGATACGACATTTTCTTTGTTTCCGGCATCTGTCGTGATTGTTCCCGCTTTTGCTTCTTTGATGTCTTGTCCATCCATAAAAGCCGTGCCGTCTTCTGTACGGAATTCCAAAGTTCCCGGCTTTCCTAAATCCTCCAGGATCGCATTTGCATCGGTAACACCCGGAATCTCTACTGAAATACGGTCATTTCCGACCTGATATACCTGCGCCTCTGTGCTGTAGCTCTCCACACGCTTTTGCAGCTTGTAGATTGTATCGCTCATCTGCTCTTTTGTCGGCTCATCTCCTACCGCCTGATATGTGATTGACACACCGCCTGCCAAGTCCAGTCCGAGGCTGATGTTTTTGTTCTCGCCCACACCGGTAGATGAAATGATCACTGACGCATAGTAACATAACCCTGCTAAAATTGCGGCAATTACAACCAGCGTAATGACCGCTTTGTTTTTCTTCATGGTTTTCATAGCTTTCGTTCCTTTCTCCTCTTATTCCTCTGCCTGTTCTGCCAGAGCTGCTTTTATCATAATCGCGCATTCCACACGTTTTTTCTGTAATTCACAGCCTATATCATACGCCTCCAAAATACTGCCGTGGAAGTTGTACGCATTCGCCGCACATCCGCCGCTGCAATAAAATCTTGCAAAACAATCTTTGCATTTGTCTTTTGCGTATACATTACAGCATTTGAATTCATCCCGCAATTCTGTATTTGTCACGCCATCCGTTACATTTCCCATCAAAAACTTTTCGTTTCCGACGAACTGATGACACGGATACAGATCGCCCCACGGAGTCACCGCCAGATATTCGGTTCCCGAACCGCAGCCCGATAACCGCTTGTACACACACGGTCCTCCCTCTAAATCTATCATAAAATGGAAAAAGTTAAATCCTTCATTGTTTTTTGCTCGTTCTACCATATCTGCCGCCAAAGCATCGTACTCCTTAAACAGAATCGGTAAATCCTCCTCGCGGATCGCATAATCATCGGTCTCCTGTGCGACAACCGGCTCTACGGAAATTTGTTTAAAGCCCAAATCTGCCAGATGAAGTACATCTTTTGAGAAGTCCAGATTGTGATGGGTGAATGTACCTCTCACATAATATTTTTCCTGATTTCTGCTGTCGGCAAATTTTTGGAACTTCGGCACGATTAAGTCATAACTTCCGCTTCCGTTGCGGAACGGTCTCATGTGGTCGTGTACTTCCTTGCGTCCGTCGATACTCAGCACCACGTTGTCCATTTCCCGGTTTGCGAACTCCATAATGTCGTCATTTAACAGCACACCGTTTGTCGTGAGCGTAAAGCGGAAATGCTTATCGTGTAATTTCTCCTGCTCTCTTCCGTATGCCACAAGCTGTTTTACCACGTCAAAATTCATCAACGGTTCTCCACCGAAAAAGTCTACTTCCAGATTGCGTCTGCTGCCGGAATTGGCGATCAGAAAGTCCAATGCCGCTTTTCCCGTCTCATAGGACATCAATGCTCTTCTTCCGTGATACTCTCCCTCCTCCGCAAAACAATAGCGACAGGCAAGGTTACAATCATGGGCAATATGTAAGCAAAGTGCTTTCACCACTGTCGGACGTTTCTTAAAATCCAATAACGGCTGTTCGTATCCGTCCGGTGTAAAAAGGCTCTCCTCCTCTTTTAACTGGGAAACCTCCTCTATTGCCTCCTCCAACATCTCTTTTGTATATTTATCAGAAAGCAATTCCATAATCTGCTCTTTGCTGTTTTGCTCGAACAACGGAATTACATCATATACGACCTCATCTACTACATGGATTGCACCACTGTTTACATCTAAAACAATATGGTATCCATTGTTTATATACTGATGAACCACTTGACAGTCCTCACTTTCCATCTCTTTTTCTACACTTTTAAAACGCACAAATGACCGCACGCTACGCGAACGGTCGTTGTATTAATTCCTATGTAATTGCCAACTGTAATTATTTGCTCTGCTCACAGGTCTGATTTCCTACTGTACAAGAAGTCTTGCATGCTGACTGACAGGATGTCTGGCACTCACCGCATCCACCTTTTTTTACTGTGTTCTGTAATCTCTTTGTATTTAATGTCTTTACGTGTTTCATTTTATATATGTCTCCTTTCAGATAACTGTATAATCTGCATTTCAGTATATCACAAGTTGCCTGATATGAAAAGCATTTTTTGCTGTTTTGTGTCAAATCCGTTCCGCTAACCCAGCATTCCGCCGAGCATTCCGGCTGCCATGCAGATGATCAGCGTGGTTGCCGTATGTACCATATCATTCGGCAGTCCTGCGTTCATTCCGACTGAGATTGCAAATAATATCGCAAAATATGCCGCTCCCATCAGTATGCCCCAGAGAAATTTTTTGGTTTTCATCTTCTTGCCCGCAATGAAGCCGCCTATCAGTCCCGATAAGATATAGACGATCACAATGCCTACCTTGACAAACGTCTCACCCTTTTGCGTTTTCTCCAGTAACAGTGCAAGCAGAACCAGACCAAGACCGGTAATAATATACATACAAATCAAATCGGCAATAAGCCATTTAAAGGATTTTTTCTTCTCCATGTTCATCCCTCCCCTACAATATATGAGGGAGGATGTAAAATATGTATCTGCTTATTCGATTTGCTGTTCTGCTTTTGCCTTGAGAATCGCTTCATTCAAAGATAACATCTTCTCATCCAGAATCGAAACAATTCCCGAACATTCTCTCAGCTCACGGCTGATATACTCCGGTGCGTTGCCCTCAAACTTATAATAAATCTTATGCTCCAGACTCGCCCAGAAATCCATCGCGATCGTTCTGATCTGAATCTCGACTTTGGTGTCTATGACGCGGTCGGACAAAAAGATCGGAACCGTGACCAGCATATGATAACTCTTGTATCCGCTTGCCTTCGGATTCTTGATATAGTCCTTGATAGAAACAACCGTCAGGTCGTTTTGTTTGCCGATCATCTCCGCCATACGGTAAATATCCGACGTAAAGGAACACACGATACGGATTCCCGCAATATCGTTGACATGCTCGATCATGTTCTGTATGGAAGTCTCATAGCCGTTCTTTTTGAGTTTTTTTACAATACTCTCGGGGGACTTGATCCTTGACTTTATGTATTCGATCGGATTGTATTGATGTACGTGTTGGAACTCATCATTGAGGATCTCAACTTTGGTTCCCACTTCTTTTAATGCCGAATTATATAAAAACATAACGGATTTCCAGCTGTCAATTCCTTCATCCATATGTTCTGTTGAAATATCCATTTTATCACCTTCCACATTTCGGTCTGTTTTTCAAAACTCTTTTGTTTTTATATTATACCATGCTTCCTCCCGTTTGGTTCTGATTTTCGCTAATTTTAATAATCTTTTTATACTTTTAACTTTTATTGGATATACTCTTTATTTTTTGTTATAATACCAAAAGAAACAGAAAGAGGATTTGATTTATGCGGATTTGGTTTAAGATATTTTGTGACAATCGTATGCAAAAAGATTTCTGTGTGACAGACGAGAGCGACGACACACGCACACATAAAATATTTCACGCATTGGACTCGGCATGCTACGAATTTGATCTAAGCAAGCCGATCTGGCTGGATACCACCATTGCTGATTTTAAAAGGGATGCAAAAGCCCGTTTTAATAAGGACAATTTTATTGATGAGATTGATTTTGACTATTTGGAAATTCATGTGATAGAGG
>CAKRJK010000187.1 GCA_934351705.1 uncultured Lachnospiraceae bacterium | reverse complement strand
TCTTTTATCATAACAAAAAATGTTGGAGTAACGAATACCAAATATAATTTGTTACCCCAACATTTATTTTAGAACCTTTTTTTTTTGCCTTTTTGTTTTCTGGTTTTGTATTGTATAAATTTAGTCCGCAGTGCACGTACGAAAAAAAGGAAAATGCTCTTTACTTTATATAGTATAACATATTGTGAACATAATCACAATGTTTATTTTCACAATCTCTTCATATAATCAAATTATAACTTTGAGGAAGGGAATGATATTGATAATAAGCTACGATCCAATGTGGAATACTATGAAAGAAAAAAATATCTCACAGTACCAGCTTTTAAAAATGGGAATTGATAATAAGACTTTAGACGGGTTAAAGCATGGCAGGAATATTACCCTGCTCACGCTTGAAAAATTGTGTGGAATTTTAGATTGTTCTCCGAATGATGTGATTGAATTTAAATAACACATAGCACCCGATAAACAAAAGACTTAAACCAATGGTCACGCATACTTCCACCTCAAAAGATTTTCTCATCCACGCTAACCATGTGGTCTCTGTTCTAATCACCGAAACGGTATTTGCTGTCATGTGTGCCGCTATCGCACCGTAAAGATATTGCGTCTGCTCCGCACACAGGGCAAGAAATACTCCCAGCAATCCCGCATATACAAACTGCACCAGATTCATGTGCACCATTCCGAATATCAATGCCGAGAGAACGATTGCCCACACAACCGACATCCATTGACGCAGTCTTCGATATACCAGTCCGCGAAATACATATTCTTCCAGAATCGGAACAAAAATACAAGGCCCCAGAATCTCAAATATAATATTTCCGCCGTAAAAGGCTTCGCTTACCTGTCGATAACTCTTAGAGCTTTGGATTAACGGCGTCCATGCGATAACATTGTTTAACACGATAGACAGACACGCTGTCATAACGACAATCCCAAGCACTTTTGGAATGTCTTTTTTGAAAGACTGCATTACCGTCTTCCATTCCGGCGTTAAGTGACCTCTTCCCATCTCATCCATACGATAAATCTTATAGATAAACGGCAGGGTGATCAGCGTTGATAACACCTTGATAAAACTGTAACTTTGATTTGAATACGGTACAACCAGACAGATCAGAAAGGTGATTACGTTTGTCAGCACATAATAAACACCGATCGGATATACGATGTACCATATCTTATTGATTCCTGTATCCTTCAATGTAATTCTCCACTTCTTTTAAATTCTCACAAATTGTCAATGCTCCCGCTTTGATCATCTCGTCTTTATCACCAAAGCCGTAGGAAACACCGACGCACCCGATTCTGGCTTTTTTTGCTCCCTCCACATCAAAGACCGTGTCCCCTACAAGGACGCATGAGGTCCGGTCCTGAATGTGCATTCGCTCAAAAACAGCCTCTAACACTTCTTCTTTTGTCGAAATTTTCTCATCTAAGGTGGCTCCGACAATCTCATCGAAATACTGCTCCAGACCATGTTTTTTTATGATTCTTCTGCACGCCTCCTCGGGTTTGGAGGATGCAAGCACAATCCGGTAACCTTTTGCCTTTAAATTTTTCAGACACTCCTCGACGCCATCATAGAGACGATTTTCAAAAACGCCGACATCGTCAAAACGTTCTCTGTATTTTTTGATCAGATACATGGTCGTCTCATCGTCAAAACCGTAATTTTTCTGGAACGAATATTTTAAAGGCGGTCCTATGTAGCTTCTTAACTCGTTGCAATCCGAGACTTCGATATTCTGTGTCTTTAAGGCATATTGCACGCATTTGGTAATCCCCTCAAAAGAATCCGTTAAAGTTCCGTCAAGGTCAAATAAAATTGTGTTCATCGAGCATCTCCCTCACTGTCTTTTTTAAAATCGGATGTCTGAAGTTCGGTGCGATCTGTGCAAGCGGTTCCAACACAAATCTGCGATTTTGCATATCAATATGCGGAATCACCAAATCGTCCTCCTCTATCAGCTCTCTGTCATAAAACAGAATGTCTAAATCAAGTGTCCTCGGTCCCCAGTGTATCAGCCGCTCCCGACCTGCATTTGCCTCTATCTCATGCAAAAGCTCCAACAACTCCTGCGGTGTCAGCAACGTACGCATTTTCAAGCAGCCGTTTAAAAAATTATCCTGCTCTACTCCGCCGTAAGGCTCTGTCTCAAGCAAAGGTGACACTTGTTCCACGATGCAGCTTTCATGTTGATTTAACTCTTTGATTCCGTTTTGAATATAGGCCTCTTTCTCTCCCATATTCGAGCCAAAAGACAGATACACCGTATGCCATCCCCTCGTAATCTCTACCGACACCTCCTCAAGCGGAAGTCCGATCGGTGCCCACGGTTTTTTGATCTCTAACGTCACCTTTTCTAATCGGGGAATCTGTAACAGCATTGCCTTTGCAAGCTGCTCTGCCACGGTTTCTATTAATTGATAGGTATGTTCTCTCATAAACTCTGTGATAAAATGACTCACTTCACCGTAATGGATGGACTCCTCTATGCAATCTCTGATACCGGCTGTTCTGGTATCCGTATAGAGAACGGCATCTATCAAAAACTTTTGTCCCAGCTTTGTCTCTTCCGGAAATACTCCGTGATTTGCAAAGACCTCCAGATTTTTAATCTTTATCTTATCCATACTACAAATCTTTCCTTCCCAAGATTGCCTCTGCCATCGTGATTGCCCGTTTGTTTTGCAGCACATCATGAACACGTACAAATGCCGCACCCTGCATCACTCCGAACACGGTGGTCACCAGCGTTCCCTCCACGCGTTCTTCGCAAGGCAGATCCAACGTCAGTCCGATCACTGATTTACGGCTGGTTCCGAGCAGCACCGGATAGCCCATTTTTTCTAAAACGCTCAGACACCGGATTGCCTCCAGGTTCTGTTCATAACTTTTTGCGAATCCGACACCCGGATCAAGGATGATACGTTTCTTTTTGATTCCCGCATCTCTTGCAATCTGAACACTCTCTTTTAAATCCTCTTTCATTTCTTTTAAAAACATTCCGTAATCTGCCTGTTTGCGGTTGTGCATCAGACAACACGGGAGTTTTGCGTCCGCGATTACTTTCGCCATCTTCGGATCATACTTCAATCCCCAGATGTCATTGATCAGATCCGCTCCCGCTTGGATATTTGCCTTTGCCACTTTGCTCTTATAGGTATCAATCGAAACCGGCACATCAAACCGCTCCTTTAACGCCTCCATAATCGGTGCTGTCCGCTCGATCTCTTCCTCATCTGATATCCGGATATGTCCCTGCCTTGTCGATTCTCCGCCCAGGTCAATGATGTCCGCACCGTCCTGTATCATCTCCTGTGCGTGAAACAACGCGGCATCACGATTTTTGTATTTTCCTCCATCAGAAAAGGAATCCGGCGTTACATTTAAAATACCCATAATATAGGTATGATTCATCACGTCGAATTCCCTCTGTCCTATCGTTATTTTTTCAATTTTTTTCTTCATTCTCTACACCTCACAAACCTAGTTCCACAACACATGGTTCTTCTTGTCCTCGCTCCACTTACAGGATTCATATGCCGCACAGAAACGACAGTTTCGCGATTCTTTGTCCGCCTCCTGCAATAAGACCGACAACACCTGCTCCTGCTCCTTCTCTTTTTCGCGATGTTTTGAGATTGCATGGATAATCTCTGTCTTTTTTGGCTCCTCGATTGAAATCTGCTCCAAAAAATATGCCGCCTTCCGGACTCCCGCCTCCTCATGCGGTGTTCCGCTTTGATATTCATCCACACGGCCCAGATCGTGTAAGAGTGCGGCAAGATAGATTTCTTCTTTATCAACCGGTTGCTGTCTTTTTATGTTTTTTAATTGGGCAATCCGGGCGACGGCGAGCAGATGGTCGATTCCGTGCTTACAGTAAATTCTGTCTTTTT
>CAKRJK010000186.1 GCA_934351705.1 uncultured Lachnospiraceae bacterium | reverse complement strand
CACGGTTACAGCTCCTACGGCAACCAGATCGGACTTGCAACAGGCTATGTAAAAGAGATTTATCATCCTGATTACGTGGCAAAAAGAATGGAGATCGGTGCGGTTATGGGTGCGGCACCGAGACGTGCGGTACAAAGATTAACTTCCGATCCGGGAGATGTCATTATTCTTCTCGGTGGAAGAACGGGACGTGACGGCTGCGGCGGTGCAACGGGTTCCTCCAAAGCACACACCACAGAGTCGATTGATACCTGCGGTGCGGAGGTACAGAAAGGAAATCCGCCGACAGAGCGAAAGATCCAGAGACTTTTCAGAAGAGAAGAGGTCGCACATATTATCAAAAAATGTAACGATTTCGGAGCGGGCGGTGTCTCTGTGGCAATCGGAGAGTTAGCGGACGGTCTGCGTGTGGATCTGGATCTGGTTCCGAAGAAATATGCGGGATTGGACGGAACAGAGCTTGCAATTTCTGAGTCGCAGGAGCGTATGGCAGTTGTCGTTTCCCCGGAGGATGCGGAGCAGTTTTTAGCCTATGCAAAAGAGGAAAATTTAGAGGCGATCAAGGTGGCAACCGTTACGGAATCACCGAGACTCGTTCTGGTCTGGAGAGGAAAAGAGATTGTCAATATTTCCAGAGCATTTCTGGATACAAACGGAGCACATCAGGAGACAAGCGTTTCTGTGGATATGCCGGTAAAAGAAGACAACTTCTTTGAAAAACAGGAATTGAAACAAGTAGCCGACGCATTAAAAGAGCAGGATGTCAAAAAGGCATGGCTTGCAATGCTTGCGGATTTAAATGTATGTTCCCAAAAAGGATTAGTGGAGATGTTCGACGGTTCTATCGGAGCGGGAAGTGTATTCATGCCATACGGAGGACGTTATCAGTTGACAGAGACACAGACGATGGTGGCCAAACTTCCGGTTGCAAAAGGGGACTGCGATACCGTCACCATGATGTCGTACGGTTTTGATCCGTATCTGTCATCCTGGAGTCCTTATCACGGTTCTGTTTATGCAGTACTGGAATCGGTTGCAAGAATTGTTGCATCCGGCGGAGATTACAAAAAGATTCGTTTTACATTCCAGGAGTATTTCCGCAGAATGAGCGAAGAACCGAAACGCTGGAGCCAGCCTTTTGCGGCATTGCTCGGAGCATACAGTGCACAGATGGGATTCGGTCTGCCTTCTATCGGCGGAAAGGATTCTATGTCGGGAACATTCAATGAGATTGATGTGCCGCCGACACTGGTTTCTTTTGCGGTAGACGTGGCAAAAGAAAAAGACATCATCACACCGGAGCTTAAAAAGGCAGGGGATGTTCTGATGATGTGCGGGATTCAAAAAGACGCATACGACCTGCCAAATTATGAGCAGGTGATGAATCTTTATGACCGTATTCATTCATTGATTCAGGACGGTACCATCGTAGCGGCTTACGCATTGGACGGAAAAGGTATGGCAGCGGCACTCAGCAAGATGGCATTCGGAAATAAATTGGGCGTCAGCGTAGACGAGAGTGTTGCAAAAGAAGAATTATTTGCGGCAGGATTCGGTAATCTGGTATTTGAAGTGGCTGGCGGAAAAGCGGATCATGCAAAGAGCGTGTTAGGAACAGATGCAAAGACAGTCGGAACGGTAAACGGCAACGCCGAATTTGTCTACGGAACAATGAAACTTACGATGGAAGAAGCATTGAATGCATGGACGGGAACTTTAGAAAAAGTATTCCCAACCCGCGTTACAGAAGACGACAATACATTAGATACACCTGTGTATACTGCAGGAAATGTCTATGTATGCAAAAATAAAGTTGCAAAGCCGACCGTATTTATTCCGGTATTCCCGGGAACAAACTGCGAGTATGACAGTGCAAGAGCGTTTGAGGCGGCAGGAGCAAATACGATTACAAAAGTATTTAAGAATCTGAATGCGGAGGATATCCGTGATTCGGTGGATGTTTTCGTAAAAGCGATCGAGCAGTCACAGATGATTATGTTCCCAGGCGGTTTTAGTGCGGGTGACGAGCCGGAGGGAAGTGCGAAATTCTTTGCAACGGCATTCCGCAATGAAAAAATGAAAGAAGCGGTAAATCGCTTGTTAAACGAGAGAGACGGACTTGCACTCGGAATCTGTAACGGATTCCAGGCACTGATCAAACTCGGACTTGTGCCATACGGAAAAATCAGTGAGCAGAAAGCAGATTCTCCGACATTAACCTACAACACCATCGGACGTCACATTTCCAAGATGGTATATACCAAAGTTGTGACAAACAAATCTCCGTGGCTGGCAGGAACAGAAGTCGGAAACGTATACTGCAATCCGGCATCTCACGGCGAGGGACGTTTTGTAGCACCGAAAGAATGGTTGGATCAGCTGTTTGAAAACGGTCAGGTTGCAACGCAGTATGTCAATGAGGCAGGCGTACCGACGATGGATGAAGAGTGGAATATCAACGGCTCTTATATGGCAATCGAGGGTATCACCAGCCCGGACGGACGTGTGCTTGGTAAGATGGCACATTCCGAGCGTAGAGGACGTTCTGTTGCAATCAATATCTATGGAGAGCAGGATATGAAATTGTTTGAGTCCGGAGTGAAGTACTTTAAGTAGAGAGGAAATAAATTGATAAGAATCATTTGAGAAAGACTTAGTATTAACACTGATTTAAAAAATAAGATGCAAATAAAAGAAGGTAAAGTAACAATTAGAAATGGTAATATTGTTGAATATTATGATTTGGACATTTCAAAGTTATTGGATGGATTTATCAAAGAGATAATTTTAGGACCAAAGTGTAAAGAGGAGGAAGAAGATATACATATGTTATTGAAAAAGTTTGGATATGAAAATGTTGATGTGGTATGGTCAAAAGGTAGTTATAGATAATCAATAAAGAAATGATAAATTAAAGAGGATACTGTGAAAACATAATGAATATAGAATTACCTAAAAGATCTGGTGAATATATTATGACAATATTAATAAAGGCAAAGTTGACTATCTTCAAGGAAAGATAATGGAATGTATATTTTTAGCTAAAATATTGATAAAATCGTACGAAATGAGTATAATAATAGTACAAAGAAAGGGAGTGGTGATATGTCAATTACAGCAACAGAATTGAAGAATAATCTCGGAAAATATTTATTATTATCAGCAACAGAAGATGTTTTTATCACAAAGAACGGAAAAATAGTAGCAAAATTGACAAATCCGTATCAAGACAGAGTAGAAGTGGCAAAGTCTTTGTTTGGCATTTTACCAAAAGATATAGATACAACAGAGGCGAAAGAAGAAAGGCTTGGTGTAAAGTAGATGAAGATTCTTGCAGATACAAATGTGATTATTGATGCCTTAACTTCAAGAGAACCATGGAGCGAAAGTGCGGAAAAAATATTTCTTATGGCGGCAAACCAGACCATTGAGATGTATATTACAGCAAGTTCAGCAACAGATATTTACTATCTGATAAGAAAGCATTTACATGATACAAAAACAGCAAAAAAGGTAATGGAAAAATTGTATTCCCTGACCGGAATATTGGAAGTAACCGCAAATGATTGTATGGAAGCACTTGTGTCTCCAATCAGTGATTATGAGGATGCTGTTGTTGAAAAGATGGCTTCAAGAACAGACATGCATTATATTGTCACAAGAAATATTAAGGATTATCAGGCTGGAAATACAAATATTATCTTACCAAATGATTTTGTGAAACTCATGCAGGAAGCCGAGAGAGATTGAAATAAAAAACTTTTCACAAAAATGAAAAAAATACTTGACTTCATAGGACAGGTAATAGTATAATAACGAAGTCGGTCAGCGAGTGACCGACTTTGAAAATGGGATCTTAGCTCAGCTGGGAGAGCATCTGCCTTACAAGCAGAGGGTCACAGGTTCGAGCCCTGTAGGTCC
>CAKRJK010000185.1 GCA_934351705.1 uncultured Lachnospiraceae bacterium | reverse complement strand
ACAGTATACACATTGCACAGGATGAGGTTCATCCGAAAGAGTTACAGAAATTACTGCAAAAGATCGAGGGTACGCCGGAGGAGGCACTTTTAAGCCGCCTGACACTTCGCTCCATGAAGCAGGCAAAATACACGGTGGATTGTACCGGACATTTCGGACTGGCGGCAAATTACTATTGTCATTTTACTTCACCGATCCGAAGATACCCTGATTTGCAGATACACCGCATTATCAAAGAGAATCTTCGCGGCAGAATGAATGAGACAAAGCGGGTACATTATGATAAAATATTACCGGAGGTTGCAAAACATTGCAGCCAGAGAGAGCGTTTGGCAGATGAGGCTGAGCGTGAGACGAACAAGCTGAAAAAGGCAGAGTTTATGAGCCGGCATATCGGGGAAGAATACGAGGGAGTCATTTCCGGGATCACTCAGTACGGAATGTATGTGGAATTGGAAAATACCATCGAGGGTATGGTGCGTCTTACTGACATGACAGACGATTATTACGCATATTATGAAGATAGCTATGAGTTGGTCGGCGAGGCGACAAACCGCCGCTACAAATTGGGACAGAAGGTTCGGATAGCGGTGAAAGATACCGATATATACTCAAGGACGATAGATTTTACATTGGCGGAGGAAAGAGATGGCAAAGGAAAGCGGAAAGCTGATTGCGAACAATAAAAAAGCCAGACATGATTATTTTTTGGAGGAGACCTATGAGGCGGGGATTTCCTTGCACGGTACAGAGGTGAAGTCCATGCGTATGGGAAAATGCAGTATCAAGGAATCGTTTATCCGCATTGAAAACGGTGAGATGATCATTTACGGTATGCATGTATCCCCATATGAAAAGGGCAATATTTTTAACAAAGATCCGATGCGTCCGAAAAAATTACTGATGCACAAATCGGAGATTAATAAATTACAGGGAAAAATCGCGGAGCAGGGTTACACGCTCGTTCCGGTTCAGGTTTATTTCAAAGGCGGTCTGGTCAAGGTACAGGTGGCTCTTGCAAAGGGTAAAAAACTCTACGACAAGAGACAGGACATTGCAAAGAAAGACCAACGCAGAGAAGCAGAGAGAGAGTTCAAGGTCAAAAATCTCTATTAAAAATTTTAAGAACATTAGAAAGAGAAATATTGCTTGACGGCAGAAAGGATTCTCTTTTATAATGGATAGACAAAGAATGGGATGTATATTCACATCTCATCGCATAAGGGCTAGTAATGGTTTCGACAGGGATCATGAAGCTGGAGAAGCGAGTCGAAAGAAGTAGCGTCAAACTTCAAAATTAAATTTAAACGCTGAAGATAATTTAGCATACGCTGCCTAGTTGCAGCAGTCCGCTCTAAAGCACTCACACTTTAGAATCCGGGCTTCGACGATGTGAGAAACGACTTATGCTAAGCTTTGCACATAAGGGCGTATGATGAAGCTACCAAAGCAGTGACTGTGTCTGTTTCAGGCATTGCGGAGGGAATCTTAAAGGACAGACTACACTCGTAGAAGGACAGGGGATTTGTTTTTGGACACGGGTTCGACTCCCGTCTAGTCCACTAAAACCGAACAGGTCGAACTCCGTATATGATATTATTGTATACAGGAATATGTTTGGTGTATTGAAGAAAATAAAGGTAACGGCATTGTATGTTGCGAAAGTGATATATAATGTCGTTATTTCTTTTATCATAACAAAAAATGTTGGAGTAACGAATAGCAAATATAATTCGTTACCCCAACATTTATTTTAGAACCCTATTACCCAACCACGTCCGGTCCACTTCATACCACACGTTGTACACCATCCTTGTATTCCATTCTTCTTAATCCTGTCGTAGTATACAGGGGTATGATTGTAGTGCCATGCACCACACTCTCCACATTTACCATTACTCCAGCTGTGAATAGCCGTGTTTTTACATTTTTTGAATATATTTTTTTTATTTTTACATTTGTGGTATTTATCATTAACTTCTTTAAAAGAACAGTATTCGTATCCTTTTATCGTACAATTGGTATGTAAAGTCTCGAACTCAAAGCTCACTGTCTTTACTTCCTCTTGTTTTTCTTCTTCCTTTTCTTCTTTCTTTTCCTCTACAGGCGGATCTACGAATCTGATAATGATGATACTCGGCTCCTCATCTTTTATTTTTTCAATCTTCTGTGTTGGTTCATCCTCCTCGATCATTTTGATCTGTGTGGAATCATCCTGTGACTTCTCTTCATCTTCATCCTTTGCCATTTCTTTTGTTGCAAAGATGATCTGGATCGGTTCCATTGGTTCCTCGGACGCAGATTTATCCTCTGTCTTGGATGTATCTTCCGATTTCGATTTGTCTTCTGTCTTGGACTTATCTTCCGATTTTGATTTATCTTCCGTCTTGGACTCATTTGCTGCTTTCGATTTGTCCTCTGTCTTTGAGTCTTTTTGTTCCTCCTCTATCTGCTGTAGGGAGAACTCCACCGTGTTCTCGCTTCCCTCTACTCTCTTGGCTACAAGCTGGTTCAAAACAGAATCATCTTTCTTCTTTGGAACATCTGTCTTTCCCACCTCATAATTCATATGATCGCTGGAAATGACCAGTTTGCTTCCATTGTCTGTTTCACAGATGATAGAGTTGCCATTTTTCTTAATATTTTTTATGGATGCATTCGTAATGTCTTCTGAAACGTATATTAGGACTTCTCCGTTTTCATACGGCTTCATACGGATTCCGAGCTGATTGATACCATCCGCTGCATCCATCTGTATCGTACCTGCATTTTCATCTTTTCCGAGCTGCAAGGTGATACTATTCAGTTCGTTCTTCTCTGACAGCATCGAGAACTCGCGCAACTGTTGTTCATCCTTTTCATTTACATATAACAAATCTTTTTTTCCGTTATCTGACTCACCTGAATAAATTTTTAAATGGTCCGGGATAGAAGAGAGTTTTTTTCCATCCATATCCTCGAGTGTTGTGTTTTTCTTATTACCCAGCAATGACGTCAAATTTGGCAATCTCTTTGTTTCTTTCGAACAGCGCCTGCATATATCTACAATTTGTGCTGTGTTTTTATCATAGGTTGTGCTCGGTATATACTCATGTCCGAGTGCAGCTATGGTTTTCTGTTTTGTAATGACTGCATTGCAAGTGGAACAGTGTGTTCCTTCCGTCAGACCAGTCTGTGTACAGGTTGCCTTTACAGCCTTGTCGGTTACGATCGTATGGCCTTTTGCAGGTATTTCTTTTTGTGCAGTAATGACTTCATTACATGTGGAACAATGCTTTCCTTCCGTCAGACCGGTCTGCGTACAGGTTGCTTTTACCGCTTTGTCCGTTACGATTGTATGACCTTTTGCAGGTATTCCTGTTTGCTTTGTAATGATTGCATTACATACGGAACAATGCTTTCCCTCGGTCAGACCGCTTGTCGTACAAGTGGCTTCTACTGCATGATCGGTTACGATTGTATGACCTTTTGCAGGTAGTTCTGTTTGCGCTGTAATCACTTCATTACATACGGAACAATGAGTTCCTTCCGTCAGACCTTTCCCGGTACAGGTCGGTGTCGCTCCCGAATCCGTTACCAGAGTATGTCCCTTTGCCGGTATGGTCTCTTTTTTTACTTCGCTACACTTCTGACAGGTATACTGTACCTCACCGGTGGTCACACATCCGGCTTCTTTTAGCTGTTTTTTATCTCCCCACTCATGACCTGTTGCCGGAATGGTCTCTGTTGTATACTGTGTATTACAGTATTTACAGTATATCAGCCACTCGCCGTCTTCTGTACAGGTTGCCATTTTCACTAATTCTTTCTTCTCTTCATTTGGAACATGCTTGCCGTCTTTTGCCTCCTTACATCCTGCCTCATCCGCAAAAACCGTTCCCGGTATGGAGGTCAGACACACGACGGTTGCTGTTGCAACACACAAC
>CAKRJK010000184.1 GCA_934351705.1 uncultured Lachnospiraceae bacterium | reverse complement strand
GCCATAGATATTACTTTTGTAGTATTAAGAGAACATGTTGAAAAATATGATATTGTTACAGAAATACACAAGTTTTTCCCGGATGCACACATACATATTATTCCGGAGGTGTTAAACGGAGCAGTATTAACCTGTATGGAGGGTGTGAAAGGAATACAGGATGAGTATCCGATTGTATTTAATGATTGTGATCATATGTTTCGCTGTCATACTTTTGAAGACTTCATTAAATCTGATGAGCAGATAGATGGTGCTTTATTGACTTTTTGGTCAGATGAGGCAAAGTACAGTTTTCTTAGGTTTGATGATGAGGGAAATGTTGCGGAAACAGTAGAAAAACAAGTGATCAGTAATGATGCCATTTGCGGATGCTATTATTTTTCAAATAAAGAAATCTTTCAAACAGCGGCAGAGTGCTATTTGAAAAATTGCGCGTATAATGAATTTTTTGTTAGCGGAGTTTATAATATAATGGCTTCTCGTGGTGCCATTATCAAGGCATTTCAAACGGATTTTCATTTGCCGTTTGGGATACCTGAAGAATATAAAGAAGCTCAAGGCTCTGAATTCTTCAAGGAGTTGATGTGATGAAACGCACAAAATTAGCAATTTTTGATATGGATGGAACGTTGTTTGACACATCTGAGGTGAATTACCGTGCATATGCAGAGGCGGCGGAGAGTCTTGGTTACAAAATTGAACGAAAAAAATTTTTGGAAGTTTTTGTGGGTAAAAACTATAGAGAATTTCTTCCGTTATTTGGCATTATAAAGGATGAAGAATTGGCGGAAATTCATCAGAGAAAAAAAGAAACTTATATCAACTATTTACAATATGCAAAAATGAACGAACAATTATTTCATGTGATTCATTGTATACGATCAGAATATGTAATTATTCTTGCAACCACCGCTTCACGTAAAAATACAGAAGAAATTTTACAATGTTTTGGTGTATCACATCTTTTTGACAGTATCATTACCCAAGAAGATACAAAAAAGTTGAAACCGAATCCGGAATGTTATTTGAAGGCAATGGAAATCGCCCAAATAGGTTCCGATAACACAATTATTTTTGAAGATTCTGATGTGGGAGTAACAGCAGGGTTGGCAAGTGGGGCGGTTGTTTATAGAGTGCATGGATTTTAGAGAAAGTTATGAATAAGACTAGATTACAAAAGTTTGGATTTGATAAAACACTAATTCGCTTTATTATAGTAGGTGGATGTTGCACCTTAATTGATTTCGCAATTTATATGCTTATCATGGAACACGTTGGAGCGGTTATCGGAAAAGCTGTTTCGATGGGGTGCAGTATGCTCGTCAATTTTTTCCTGAATAAGTTTTGGAGTTTTTCTGCCGGAGGAACTGCTGACAAATCAGAATTACCCAAGTACATTTGCACCCAAATAGCGAATATTAGCATTAATGTGTCTGTTAATGCAGGAATCTTATATGTGCTTAATAGGAAGGTTGTGGCATTTGTTGGTGCCACAGGAATGGCGATGATCGTTAATTATCTGCTGCAAAAGTTTTGGGTATTTAAGAAAGATAAGTGTTCAGTATAGGAGGATATGGTTGCAATGGAAAAAAAATCCCATAAAATATATTTGTTATTAGTCACAATTGTTTTATGTGTTTTCGTTTTATGTCCTATGGTATATACAATTTATAATAGAGGTATAACAACCTATTCTCTTCTACAAGACAATGTAGAGACGATTGCTTTAAATCGTGGAGATGTCTTGCAACAAGAAATTTGTCTTGAAGGCAAAAGATTAAAAGAACTAAGGATAGTTTGTGGTTCCGGGCAGTCAGGCGATAATCAGGTATCTATGGAAGTTTCCTATGATTACAATGGAACTGTTTATACGGAGGAAAAAAGAGGGAAAATAAATAATTGGACAGACATAGATATTACACCAAAGGAGAAAATAGAGGGTACAGATAAGATTCTGATAACGATCAAGAATGCTGTAATAACGGATAAAAAAGGAAATTCATTGCCGATTTTCGTATTAGTAGAAAAAGAGGATATATATGAAAATCCTCGTGTGGTTTGCAATGGAAACAGTTTATGGGGACCATGCATAATAGAGTATGATATGGTTGATTATACAAATGAATTTGGGGATATTGTAATCCTTGTTCTGGTGGCGGGGTTGACAATTCTTATTAATCTTTACCTATTTTTCAAACCTCAGAACGATCAAAAAGGTCTTTATGTCTTGTGCACATTGTTGATTTTTGCGATGATGAGCTTTTATTATCCTTTTTTTGCCTATAAAGGAGAAGGATTTGCGGAGGCGGGCTATGATTTCTATAAGACGGCAACAGAAAAAGGCTTTATTGAAAATTTATTTACATTAGAGTCGGGATATTATCTGAGCTTTTTCCAAAGAATAGTAGCCTATATTGTGGTAAGAATTTTGGGAATGAGAGTATGGGCGATGGTTGCAATGCAGTTAATAGCACTTCTTTTTGTTTCCTGTTCTTCGTCTTTAATATGTTTACCGCGTTTTAAAAAGCATATAGAACCTCATGCAGCGGTGCTGCTGTCAATTGTTTTTGCTATGGGAGTAATTCCTTACATTTCAAGTTGGTTTATAACCGTGGGGTATTATGGGATTTTCTGGATGGTATATTTTTGGTGTTTACCGTTGGAGAAAATGAAAAATTCCCACTATATAGGGATATGTATAGCAACAGTTTTCATTTGTTTTTCAAAAATGATGTATGTAGTTGTGATTCCCCTATGTGTAGTTTTTCTGATTCTTTATATAAGAGATAAAAATAAAAGACGTTCCATATATGCTGCAGTATTAATGAGTGCGTGCTTTTTACAATATTTTTTAACTAGGATGATACAGCATGTGAATCATAGTATTCAAGCAGATATTCAAATTGACGGAATAGGAAATGTTATTAATAAAACGGTTTATTATACAGTACAGTTAATAAGTGCTTTTCTATTTCCGGGGACTGCTAATCCGTTGGTTACAAATATATTAATTCTAATCATGTTGGTCTTACTGGCTGGTGGCTGTATAATTGTTTTTGTGAAAAAAGACAGGGACAGATATGTGCAGGCCGGTTGTGTGATAGGACTTATGGGTGTGATAGGAGCTAATGTTGGTGTAAATGTTTTAAGCGGATTTGAAGAAATGGATGGCATTGACTGGAGTAAAAATATTGAGTTATACAAAAATCAACATTTTTTCTTTGCAATCCTTGCGTTATACTGCCTAATAATAATGGCAATATATTGGTTCGGCGCCAGAAGAAGCGTTCGAGAATGGTTAATGTTTTTCGTTGTATTTTTTGTTGCGTGTACTATGGAATATACGCCTATATCGATGGGACTGGATTCGTTTGTAAGTGATGAAAGATATGTGAGTGGGGATTGGAAAAATTATTGTCATCTATTGGAAGATAATACTTATGGTATATTGATTTGGAGCATACCCGGGGACGATAAATGGTATTTAAATAATAGTAAAGTTAAAGAGATCCCGGTTGATAAGGATTACACGGCGGAGATTCTATTGCGGGATGTGGGCAATGTGGAAAACATTACAGAGGTATATATCGAAAAGTACCCATATACAAATCAAATACTTAGCAAAGAGGTTGAGGTGTGCTTTTATGATGAGTCCGGGACTGAGTTATATAGAACGAATCAATTAAATACAAGTACTGATCGTTTATATCTTGGGTATAAGATAAATGGAGAAATCAGCCGGGCGGCTAAAATGACATTTGTAGATAAGGAAGGAAAACCGGTCTATATCACAAATAAGATTTTTGTAGTAAGAAAGACTTCCTGACAGAGAATGCGGTGTAGCAAAAGATTACAAATAAAAGAGAAAAGGTGAAAAGAATCCTAAGCGTGATGATGGCAAATTCAGTTTCAATCGACTATATAAAGGTGCAAAGTCTTACAT
>CAKRJK010000183.1 GCA_934351705.1 uncultured Lachnospiraceae bacterium | reverse complement strand
AGATATCATTGTTCGGTATATTGCTTAGAAAATATGCGTATGTTGCAGGAGTGTGCGGCATACGCATATTTTATTAAAAAACCATAAAAGCAGATGACAATATCAACCTTTTATGATACATTAGTAAAAGCAAAGGCTATTCAATTCTATTAGGAAAATCTAATCATTTGTAAAAATCTTTACACGAATCCCTTGCTAATTTTTCATAGACTTTACTAATAAAACATGATAAGATAATGGAACACCGAGAAGGGGGGAAGTGTCTATGGATAATCAAGAACTTTTTGTTAAGATTACAGGACTATTTGATGAAAAATTAACACCGGTTATGCAGTATCTGGTGATTATCGATCGCCGGTTAGAGGTAGTGGAACAAGACGTTGCGATTTTGAAGCAGGATGTTGCAGAGTTAAAGCAGGATGTTGCTGTTTTAAAGAAAGAAATGAAAACAGTAAAACAGCAAGTGAGTAATCTGGAAACAAGAATGTCACAATCCGAGCGGAATATGGAGGAAATCAAGCAAAGATTACAGGCCGTAGAAGACCAGAACAAAAATTTCGAGCGGAACATGGAAGAAATCAAACGAAGATTACAGGTTGTAGAAGACCAGAACAAAAATTTCGAGCAGAACATGGAAGAAATCAAACGAAGATTACAGGTTGTAGAGGACCAGAACAAAAATTCCGAGCGGAACATGGAGGAAATCAAGCAAAGATTACAGGTTGTGGAGGAGCAGAATAAAAACTCCGAGCACAGCATGGAAGAAATTAAGCAAAGGTTACGGATTGTAGAAGAACACAACAAAAACTCCGAGCAGAACACGCAAGAAGTAAAACAGAGATTCCGAGTTGTGGAGGAACAGAATAGGAAATCCGCACTGATCACAGAAAATGAGATCTTACCGAGGCTGCATACGATTGAAAGCTGCTACTTAGATACATACAAACGCTATCAGGACGGCAGTGAGGATATTCAGTCTTTGAAGCAGGACATGGAGATTGTCAAAGTTGTGGTATCACACCACAGCGAACAGTTAAAACAAATATCATAAAACATATTGGAAAGTCTATGAAAAACGGATGCAACATTGTCGGGGCATCCGTTTTTGTATAAGAAACAATCTTTTGCCGCTTAAATCTGCAAAGAGAAAACTTTAAAAGTAAAGCAGGTTGTACTATAATAGGATACAGTCAAAAATAAAGGGGAACGAGAAAGAAAATGAAAATATTATTAACTGCAATCAATGCAAAATACATTCATGCGAATCTGGCAGTCTACAGTCTGCGGGCGTATGCAAAGGAATATCAGACACACATTGCGTTATTAGAGTGTACCATCAATCAAAGAGTCGAGGAGATATTAGAAAAAATTTACAAGGAAAAACCGGATGTACTCTGCTTTTCCTGTTATATTTGGAATATCACGTATGTCAAAGAACTGATCAGGGAAATTAAAATGTTGTGTCCCGAATTGCCTGTGTGGGTGGGCGGACCGGAGGTTTCCTATGAAACCGGAGCATTGTTAAAAGAAAATCCGCAGATAGACGGTATCATCATAGGCGAGGGAGAGAAAACGTTCTCCGATGTATGCAGATGTTATATTGAAGAGTCGTGCGATTTGGAAACGGCAATCTGCGAAGTCAGAGGAATTGCTTATCGGAAGAAAAACGGAGAAATCATTTACACCGAAAGACAGCAGCCGTTGGACATGGATACAATACCGTTTGTATACAGTGATATTGACACGTTTAAAAACAGGATCATCTATTACGAATCATCCAGAGGATGTCCGTTTTCATGCAGTTATTGCCTTTCATCTGTGGACAAGCGTCTGCGTTTCAGAAGTTTGGAACTGGTCAAAAAAGAACTGGCTTTTTTCATAGAAAAGGAAGTGCCGCAGGTAAAGTTTGTTGACAGAACCTTTAACTGCAACCATCAGCATGCGGCAGAGATATGGAAATTCCTCAAAGAAAAAGACAGAGGAATCACAAATTTTCATTTTGAGGTAGCGGCAGACCTGTTGACAAAAGAAGAACTGGAACTGATTTCCGATATGCGTCCGGGACTGATCCAATTAGAAATCGGCGTACAATCCACCAATGAAGCAACCATTGAGGAGATTCATCGCCACATGGATCTGGATGAGGTAAAGGAGACAGTGCGAAGTATTCAAAGGGCAGGCAATATTCATCAGCATTTGGATTTGATCGCGGGGTTGCCGGAGGAAGATTTTTTGACCTTCGCAAAATCCTTTGATGAGATATACGATTTAAAACCGGAGCAGTTGCAGCTTGGTTTTTTGAAAGTGCTTAAAGGCTCGTATCTTTTTGAACACGCAAAGGAATACGGAATGCTTTATAAGGCAGAACCGCCGTATGAAGTGATGGCAACAAAATGGCTTCCGTACGAGGATGTACTCAAGATCAAATTAGTAGAAGAAATGCTGGAGGTCTATTACAACAGCGGACAGTTTGAAATTACCATGAAGGTGTTGGAACTGGCATTTTCCGGTGCATTTGCCATGTTTCTGGAACTGGGAATGTTCTATGAGGAAAAAGGGTATCGTCAGATGCGTCACACCCGAATCCGTCGTTGTGAGATTTTGCTGGAATTTATAGAGATGTATGACAAAGAGCATGAAGCACTTTACCGTGAGACTTTGACGCTCGATTTATATTATCGGGAGAATATGAAGACACGGCCAAAGTTCGCAAAAGATTTAGAACCATATAAAAATGTGAGCAGACAATACTGCCCTAAGGGAGAACAAAAGCATTTAGAGCCGTGCCGGTATGCGGGGCTTTTTACCGAACAGAGGGCATTTAGCGGATACCCGGAAGAATGCACAGAGTATTATGTTGTGTTTGACTACACAAACCGCAGCCGGTTGACAAATCAGGCAAAGGTGCAGATTTATGATGCGGATTCTGAGGGATAGAGGGATTGTGATATGTTAGAAAATTATACGGTCATAGATTTGGAAATGACAGGGTTGAATGCAAAACATCATAAGATACTGGAAGTGGCGGCAGTCCGGGTTCGGGATAAGAAAATTACAGCCGAGATTTCCAAGCTGATTTATCAGGAGCTTCCGCTGGAAAGTGAGATCGTGGAATTGACCGGGATTACAGATGCGATGTTAGAAGGTGCAGAACGGGAAGATAAGGTGTTGGAGGAATTTTTTGCATTTCTCGGCGAAGACATTCTGGTGGGGCATAACGTGATCTTTGATTACGGCTTTTTAAAACAGGCGGCAGTGAATCGGAAAATGCCGTTTGAAAGGAAAGCGGCAGATACCTTAAAAATAGCAAGACGTTGTCTGCCAGCAGAACAAAAGAAAGATCTGGAAAGCCTTTGTATTCTTAAGAACGTTCCTATGGAAAATCACCACCGGGCGTTGGATGATGTAAAAGCAACGCAAATCCTCTATGAAATCTTAGAGGCAGAGTACGAAAAGAAAGAGCCGGACATCTTTTGTCCAAAGCCGTTGATCTATAAAGTAAAAAAACAGACGCCGGCAACGCAGCGTCAAAAAAAGCACTTGAAAGAACTGATGGAGTATCATAAAATAGACCTTAACCTGCCGTGGGACACCCTCACAAGAAACGAGGCTTCAAGGCAGGTGGACAAAATTATTTCCCAATATGGGCGAATGCCAAAAAACTAAGACATAGCATTCAATTTTTCAAGAATAACGTCCTTAGACAGGGAGTTTAAAATCTTAGCGGTCTCAATCAGAGAACGAATTTTGCGTCCGTCACCCGTCTCTTGATAGAGAGAGGCAAGGAGCGTATAATTAGAGGTGACATCGCTGCGGATTTTAATACCGTATTCTAAGACCGTGATCGCATCCTGCGTATGTGAAAGAGAAGCAAGAGCTTCGCCGTAGCCGGCAATCGCACGAACCAGTTCGGTATAGTTTTCATCACAGGCACTCAGTGCTTCCAAGTTGGCGGCACCGTAGGTAAGCATAAGGTCAGTATTGGAA
>CAKRJK010000182.1 GCA_934351705.1 uncultured Lachnospiraceae bacterium | reverse complement strand
GTGCGGGAATAAAAGAGCATTTTTATGAGGCTTTGACAGAGGGAAAAGCCGATGCGGCGTTGGCAGCATCCCTGTTCCATTACAAAGAATTAGAGATTATGGAGTTAAAAAATTATCTTGCAGATCAAGGAGTATCAGTGAGGAGATAACAATGGCAATGATAACAAATGATTGGCTTCCGGCAATGCAGGAAGAATTTAAAAAGCCGTATTACAGACAGTTGTATGAGTTTGTGCGGCAGGAGTATGCGGCAACGACGATTTATCCGCCGGCAGACGATATTTTTAATGCGTTGCATTTAACACCGCTCTCCGAGGTAAAGGTATTGATCTTGGGACAGGATCCGTACCACAATGCAGGACAGGCACACGGATTGTGTTTTTCTGTAAAACCCGAGGTTGATATACCGCCATCTTTGGAGAATATTTACAAAGAATTGGAGTCGGATCTGGGCTGTTACATTCCCGACAACGGCTATCTCGTAAAATGGGCAAAGCAGGGTGTTTTGATGTTAAATACCGTTTTGACGGTGCGGGCACATCAGGCAAATTCCCATCAGGGAAAAGGCTGGGAACAGTTTACGGATGCAATCATCCAGGCGGTCAATGCACAGGAACGGCCGATTGTCTATATGCTTTGGGGAAGACCGGCACAGAGTAAGATACCGATGCTTACCAATCCGAAGCATTTGATATTAAAAGCACCGCACCCGAGTCCGTTATCTGCTTATCGCGGATTTTTCGGATGCAGACATTTCAGTCAGGCAAACGCATTTTTGGAGAAAAACGGAATAGAACCGATTGACTGGCAGATAGAAAATGTGCGGCAACTGCCCGAAAAACGCCGTAGATACGCTTGTCACCGTTAAGTTTTGGGTGTATAATGACGATATAAGGAATAGAAACAGATACAAGGATGTATATTAGATTGAGTTCAAAGGAGTGATGATATGTCTACATTATTTGGAAGCAGCGGATTATTTGGAAATACCGGCGGAACAACTTCGATTCTTGCAGAGTGGGCAAGTATCAAGAGCGGAAATTATAAAAGATTGATGCGTGCATACTATTCGCAGGATAGCAACACAACATCAAAGACAAAGAGTTCCTCTACCAAGACAAAACAGGAAGAGAGAGCCGTTACCGAGGCGGAGAGTAGTGCTCAGGGCTTGAAGAAAGCAACCGATGACTTACTTGCAACAGGAAATAAATCCGTGTTCAAGAAAGTTGACACGAAGGATGCGGACGGCAAGGTAACACAGGAATATGATACCAACAAGATTTATAATGCTGTCAACAAATTCGTTCAGAATTATAATGAAGTAATTAAGAACACAGCGGATACAATCAACAGCGGTGTGTCCAGCAACCGGAGAAGCATGATTTCCGCGACCGATGCAAAAGAGAAATTCTTAAATGACATCGGTATTACCATCAATGCAGACAATACACTGAGCATTGATAAGGAGGCATTCCAGAAAGCCGATATGTCAAAGGTTGAGACGATGTTCAGCGGAAATACCTCTTATGGTTACCAGGTTTCCATGCGTTCGTCATTGATCGATTATCATGCAGGAAGAGAAGCCGATACATACAACAGATACGGCGGATATAACACATATAAGAGCGGAGTGAACTTTGACAGTTTACTTTAAATCACAGGAAGGTAATAAGAGCAAATGAGTAAAAAGAGAAAAGGCATCATAGCGGCACTCGTTGTAGTGATCATTGTCTGTGCCGTAGGTCTGATCACTTATTTTGTAAAGCAGAACAAGGCAAAGAGTGAGTATGACGATGTCAGAAAGACAGCCAAGAAAGAAGTGACAGAGGAGGAGACGAAGGAAGAGGAAGAAACCCAGATTGATTTCGAGGCTTTGTGGAACACGAATGAAGATATTTATGCGTGGATCGAGATTCCGGGAACCGAAGTAGACTATCCGATCCTTCAGCATCCGAAGGACGATGCCTATTATCTGAACCATACGGTAGAGAAGAACGAGGGACTTCCGGGTTCCATCTATACCGAGAAATGGAACAGCAAAGATTTCACGGATTTCAACACGGTGATTTACGGACATAATATGAAGAACGGCACGATGTTCAAAGGACTTCATCAGTACGAGGACAAAGAGTTTTTACAGAAAAACCAGTATGTAAAGATTTATCTGCCGGATAAGACCTTAAAGTACCGTATCTTTGCGGCAGTCACATTTGATGACCGGTATATTCCGCACAGCTATAATTTCAGCACGGACAAAGGATGTAAACAATTCTTAGATGACGTGTAGAACGGTGTGGGGAAAGACGCAAAAGCAGTCTACGATGACGATGTGGAAGTCACAACACAGGATAAGCTGATTACCATGTCCACCTGTATTGCAAATCAGAGTTCAAGACGCTGGATTGTAGTGGCAAAATTAGAAGAGTAAATAAAAAATGATTGAAGTCAGAATGGCTTCAATCATTTTTTGCTTAAAAAGTGCAAAAAAATGAAAAAAAAGTAGGAGTTTTCCTCAAATCGTTGTATAATAAAAGACAATAGGATATTTTTTTAAACACAGATTGTTAAAAAAATATCAAACGATTTCAAAAAGACAGAGGAGGAGATTTTTACATGGGGAATATGGTTGCATTGTTGATATGTGTGCCGATTGTCATAGCAATTTTGATAGCATGCATATCCAATGAAAAAGTCAGCGGATATGTGGTATATCTGGGGGCGGCTGTTATCGCAGTACTCTCAATCGTGACCGCAGTCTTATGGCTTGAAAACGGCAAAGTCATGCTATTTGACCTGCCGGCAAATGAGACGGTAAACCACATTGTTTTCGTGGGAGAGATTGCTGTCATGCTATTGGTGATATGGCAAAGTTTTAAGTACAAAAAGGGCATTATCAGTGTACTGTCCATTGTGCAGACATTGATGATCGCGGGGGTAGAGTTATTCGGACCGAAGACGGCAGAAACGGCGTCTTTGAGAATGGACTGGCTTGCAGTGATTATGATTCTGATCATCGGAATCGTGGGAACGCTGATCGGGGTATATGCAGTCGGTTACATGAAAGACTATCATGTGCATCATTCGGAGTATAAGGATCGGAGAAGATTTTTCCTTTCCATTATGTTTGTGTTTTACGGAGCAATGTTTGGACTGGTTACGTCTATGAACATTATCTGGATGGGATTTTTCTGGGAAGTGACAAGTGTATGCTCGTTCCTTTTAATCGGTTATACACAGACCGGGGAGGCAATCAACAATTCATTCCGGGCATTGTGGATGAACCTATTGGGAGGTCTTGGAATTGCAATCGCAATCGTCTATGCAGTGTTAGAGGAGGGAACGGTCAACCTCTATGACGTGATCGCAAGAGGAGCCGATGTGGGAGCGGCAGCCTTACTTCCAATCGCAATGCTGGCATTTGCGGCGTTGACAAAATCGGCACAGTTCCCGTTTGCAAAATGGCTGCTTGGAGCAATGGTGGCACCGACACCGTCCTCCGCCCTTTTACATAGCGCGACAATGGTAAAAGCAGGAGTTTATCTGCTGCTTAGACTTTCGGTTGCAATGCAGGACAATTATGTGGGACAGATGGTGTGCGTCATTGGCGGATTTACGTTTGTGGCAGCTTCGCTGCTGGCAATTTCGCAGAGTGACGGAAAAAAAGTTTTGGCTTATTCAACCATTTCAAATCTGGGCTTGATCACCGCCTGTGCAGGAATGGGTTATAAAGAGACTGTTTGGGCGGCAGCGTTTTTGATCATTTTCCATGCGGTTTCCAAATCTATGCTATTCCAGTGTGTCGGAGCGATCGAGAATACGACAGGAAGCAGAGATATTGAAGATATGCAGGGGTTGTCCATGCGTTTTCCGAAACTTGCGGCAATTTTGATGATTGGAATTGCGGGAATGTTTTTGGCACCGTTCGGTATGCTTATATCCAAATGGGCGGCATTAAAAGCGTTTGTGGATGCGTCCAACACGCTGATGATTCTGT
>CAKRJK010000181.1 GCA_934351705.1 uncultured Lachnospiraceae bacterium | reverse complement strand
GGAGATGAGAGTGGAAGTTCCGCAGGGAACCTACAAATTATCGGTTGCAAAAGACGGCTACGGTGACACCAAAGAGGTGACCGTTGAGAAAAACAAGACACTCAAGGTGGACCTCAATGAATATCAGGGTTCGGGACCGAGTTATTGTCACATTCAGTTTCGGATTAAGCCGGACGGAGCGGCGTTGACGTTGAATGGAGAAGCGATTGACTATTCACAGCCGCTGGATTTGAAATACGGCGTATACCGCATCGGAATTACAGCGGAGGGATACGATGCATTTGAGGAAAAATTAATGGTAAGCTCCGCACAGGCAATCATCGACATTGATCTGGCCGAGGTTGCGGCAGAAAAAGCAAAGCAGGCAGAAGAACAAAAATCAACGGGTACGACGACGAGCACGACCAATACAAATTCAAATACAGGTTCAAGTACCAACAACACAAGTTCAAGTACAAGCAACACCACGGGAACGACTTCCTCAAAGAACCGGTCAACCTCAGACAGCACCAAGTCAACAGACAGTAGCAGCAAAAAGACAACGACGGAATCCGAGAAGTCGACCTATCAAAAAGTAAGTGATTTATTATCCACATGGTTGGATTAAAATAAAAAGTATTCATAGGAGGAAAAAGCAATGGGCTATAAAGAAATGTATGAGAGCTGGCTTGCCAATCCGTATTTTGACGAGGCAACCAAAGCAGAACTCAAAGGAATCGAAGGAAATGACAAAGAGATTGAAGACCGTTTTTACACAGAATTAGAATTTGGAACAGCGGGACTTCGCGGCGTGATCGGGGCGGGAACCAACCGCATGAACATCTACACGGTACGCAAAGCAACACAGGGACTTGCCAATTACATCAAAAAAGTAGGCGGCGAGGGAAGAGGCGTTGCCATCGCATACGATTCCAGAAGAAGGTCACCTGAATTTGCGGATGAAGCAGCACTTTGCCTCGGAGCAAACGGCATTAAGGCATATGTGTTCGAGTCTTTAAGACCAACACCGGAATTGTCTTACGCAGTACGCAAATTAAACTGTATCGCGGGAATCAACGTTACAGCAAGCCATAACCCGCCTGAGTACAACGGATACAAAGTGTACTGGGAGGACGGCGCACAGATTACACCGCCGCACGACAGCGGAATCATGGATGAAGTAAAAGCCGTTACAGACTTTGATACCGTAAAAACCATGTCAAAAGACGATGCAGTCAAAGACGGTCTGTATGAGACGATCGGTGCAGATGTTGACGACGCTTACATTGCGGAGTTAAAGAAACTGGTTCTTCATCAGGATGCGATTGATAAAGTAAAAGATGAATTAAAGATTGTATACACACCGCTTCACGGAACAGGAAATATTCCGGTCAGACGTGTGTTAAAAGAACTCGGCTTTCAGCATGTTTATGTAGTACCGGAGCAGGAATTGCCGGACGGCGAATTCCCGACCGTAAGCTATCCGAACCCGGAGGCAGAGGAGGCGTTTGTACTCGGACTTGCCATGGCAAAAAAATTGGATGCAGACTTAGTGCTTGCAACCGATCCGGATGCTGACCGTCTCGGCGTTTATGTAAAAGATTCCAAGACAGGAGAGTACCACTCCTTAACAGGAAATATGTCAGGATGTCTGATCGGAGATTATGTCATCGGACAGAGAAAAGAAAAAGAGGGACTTCCGGCAGACGGAGCGTTTATCAAATCCATCGTATCGACCAATATGGCAGATGCCATCGCAAAACATTATGGCATCGCATTGATCGAAGTGCTGACCGGATTCAAGTTTATCGGACAAAAGATATTAGAATTTGAAAAGACAGGAAAAGGAACTTATCTTTTCGGAATGGAAGAAAGCTACGGCTGTCTGACAGGAACCTATGCAAGAGATAAGGACGCCATCGTAGCCTCCATGACACTCTGCGAGGCAGCGGCATATTACAAGACACAGGGCAAAACATTATGGGATGCCATGATCGATATGTATGAGAAATACGGATACTACAAAGATGATGTCAAAGCGATCACCTTAAAAGGAATCGAAGGACTTGAAAAAATCCAGAGTATCTTAGAGACACTGCGTGCAGATGCACCGAAAGAGATCGGCGGTTATCAGGTAACGGCGGCAAGAGATTACAAGAAAGATACCATTACGGATATGAAGACAGGAAATGTCACACCGACAGGACTTCCTTCCTCCAATGTACTGTATTATGAATTGACCGATGATGCATGGGTATGTGTTCGTCCGTCTGGTACAGAGCCAAAGGTAAAATTCTATTACGGAGTCAAAGGAACTTCACTGGAAGACGCAGAACAAAAATCCGAAAATCTCGGAAGAAATGTTTTGGATATGATAGAAAAAATGCTTTAAACGCTTAGAAAAAACGCAATTTTTCTTGACATTATATACAAAAACAAGTATAAATATATTTGTAGGTAATTTGGGAAAGAAATCTCGAAAACAGACTTTATAGAGGAGGACATATCATGAACAAATCAGAATTAGTTGCAGCTATGGCTGAGAAAGCTGAATTATCTAAAAAAGACGCAGAAGCAGCATTGAAAGCATTTTCAGATGTTGTTGCTGAAGAATTAAAGAAAGGCGAGAAAATTCAGTTAGTTGGATTTGGTACATTTGAAGTATCTGAGAGAGCAGAGAGAACAGGAAGAAACCCACAGACAGGTAAAGAGATGGTAATTCCTGCATCAAAAGCACCTAAATTCAAAGCAGGTAAAGCTTTAAAAGATATGATCAACGCATAGTTCAGTAATGAGAAATTCAAGCTCAAAACCAACAACTGGTTTTGAGCTTTTTCTTTTATGCGGACAAATAAGGAGGAACACATGAGATTAGATAAATTTTTGAAAGTATCACGTCTGATCAAACGTCGTACCGTGGCAAACGAGGCGTGTGATGCAGGACGTGTTATGGTCAACGGCAAGACGGCAAAGGCATCCCTAAATGTCAAGGTTGGGGATGTCATAGAGATTCTGTTTGGACAAAAGACTGTCAAGGTGGAAGTGTTAAGTCTGGCGGAAAGCACCAAAAAAGAGGACGCAAAAGATATGTTCCGTTACCTTTAAAAAGACATAAAACAAAAAACTCCTAATATAATGTAACAGGGATGGTTATCCCAAAATTAGGAGGGAATCAATGGAAGAAAGAAGCGGTATCAGAACGCATAAAGTCACGTTAAATAACCGGCGCAGCGGAAACTTTTCGGGAGTCAAAGATGTCATATCTTTTGATCCCAAAGAAATTTTGCTGCAAACGGAGATGGGAACACTGTTGATCAAAGGTGAGGAGCTTCATGTCAGCAGGCTGAGTCTGGAACGAGGCGAGGTGGATATTGACGGTTTAGTCATCAGCATGACATATTCCGATACGGAAGAACGCGGTAAGAAGACAGAAAACTTCTTAGGAAAATTGTTTCGATGATTGCGATCAGTGAGGACATCGGAGGAGAACTTACTTTTCTGTTGATTTCATTTGCACTCGGCGAGGGGCTGGTGATGCTGTATGATGTATTTCGTATCTTTCGCAGAGTTGTACCGCACGGTGTTGTGTGGACGGCTGTGGAAGATGTCTTATACTGGGTAGTGTCGGCTCTTTTGATTTTCGGCATGATATTTCAAAAAAACGACGGACTGATCCGGGGATTTTCCGTTGGGGGGATTGTGCTTGGAATGTTGTTTTTTAATCATTTTGTGAGTGGTTTTTCTGTCCGCGGCATTTCCAAAATATTGAATAAAATATTGGGAATTTGCAAAAAAGGATTGAAAAAAATAAGGAGAGCAGTTAAAATAGGGTTATGTAAACTCAAAGCTGGGGAATGATTATGACACGAAAAAGCAAGCGTAGAAAAAACAGAGCAAGCAAAATATGGATTTCGACAATTGTGCTGGTATTGCTGGTTGTGATGTCGATACAGATTATTCGTTTGAATGAGAAAAATAAGAATTTGATAGCACAGGAGAAAGCCAAGACAGAGCAGTTGGA
>CAKRJK010000180.1 GCA_934351705.1 uncultured Lachnospiraceae bacterium | reverse complement strand
GTATATCTGGATGATGTTGATAATATTATCGGTATCATACATATTAAGGATATTTTGAACCAGATGCTGGATCAGACGAATATGGAGCAGCAGCTGACGAAGATCAATGATCTGATCCGCCCGGCATCTTTTATTCCGGAGACACGAAATATTGATGTGTTGTTTAAGAATATGCAGTCCCAGAAAATCCATATGGTAATTGTAGTAGATGAGTACGGACAGACATCGGGACTGGTCGCATTAGAGGACATCTTAGAGGAGATTGTCGGCAATATTTTAGATGAGCATGACGAGGAGCCGGGTACGATCGCACAGCTTGACGTGAACGAGTACATGATGCAGGGAATCACGCCGTTAGAGGAAGTGGAAGAAGTTTTGCAGATTCCGTTTGACGTGGAGGATTACGAGACATTGAACGGATATATCACGGCATTGTTAGGCAAAATACCGACGGACAACGAAGCCTTCTCGGTGGAGGGAAACGGCTGTCTTTTTGAAGTGTTATCCGTCAACCATAAGATGATAGAGAAAGTCCGGGTAACGAAACTGCCGGAGGAATCCAACAGACAGACACAGACTTGTCAGAAGGATGAAAAAATGGTAGAATAGTTTTCGGAAAAATGAACAGAAAAGAGGAAAGAATATGTCAGGACATTCCAAGTTTGCCAACATCAAACACAAGAAAGAGAAAAACGATAAGGCAAAAGGAAAAATATTTACAATTATCGGACGTGAGATTGCGGTTGCAGTAAAAGAGGGCGGTCCGGATCCGAATAACAATAGCAAATTGCGTGATGTCATCGCAAAAGCAAAAGCAAACAATATGCCGAACGATACCATTGAGCGAGGTATCAAGAAAGCCTCAGGTGACGCAGGCTCTGTCAACTATGAGTACGTTGTCTATGAGGGATACGGACCAAACGGTACGGCGATTATCGTAAAGGCATTGACCGACAACAAGAACCGTACGGCGGCGAATGTCAGAAATGCATTTACCAAAGGAAAAGGAAATATCGGTACACAGGGATGTGTATCTTATATGTTTGACAACAAAGGTCAGATTATCATTGACAAAGAAGAAGTATCGATGGACGCCGACGATCTGATGATGCTGGCGCTGGACGCAGGTGCAGAGGATTTCTCCGAGGAGGAGGACAGCTACGAGATCGTTACGGCACCGGATGATTTTTCCGTTGTACGTGAAGCGTTAGAAGCAGAGCAGATTCCGATGGCATCGGCAGAAGTGACTATGATTCCGCAGACCTACGTGCAGCTTACCGATGAGCAGGATTTATATAATATCAACAAAACATTGGATTTACTGGACGAGGACGAGGATGTTCAGGAAGTATATCACAACTGGGACGAGTAATCGAGACCCCGACATTTTTGTGTCGGGGCTTTTCACATTCATAAAAAAGGGGTAAGAACATGAGCAATCAATATCAAATCGAGACAAAATGTATCCAGTCCGGCTGGCACCCGACCAAAGGTGAGCCGAGAGTACTGCCGATCTATCAGAGTACGACGTTTAAGTACGATACCAGCGAGCAGATGGCACGATTGTTTGATTTGGAGGACAGCGGCTATTTTTATACGAGACTTCAGAATCCGACCAACGATGCCGTAGCGGCAAAGATTACCGAGTTAGAGGACGGCGTGGCAGGAATGCTGACATCTTCCGGTCAGGCAGCCAACTATTATGCTGTTTTTAACATCTGCGAGGCGGGCGATCATATGGTCAGTGCATCGACCATTTACGGAGGAACATTTAACCTCTACGGAACCACCATGAAAAAAATGGGAGTTGACTGTACCTTTGTAGATCCGGATGCTCCGTATGAGGAGTTGGAAAAAGCGTTCCGTCCAAATACAAAATGTGTATTTGCCGAGACGATCTCCAATCCGTCACTGGTAGTTTTGGACATTGAAAAATTTGCAAAACTGGCACATGATCACGGCGTACCGCTGATCATCGACAATACATTTGCAACACCGATCAATTGTCGTCCGTTTGAATGGGGAGCAGACATTGTGACACATTCGACTACAAAGTACATGGACGGACATGCGATGAGCGTTGGCGGTGCAATCGTGGACAGCGGCAATTTTGACTGGAATGCACATGCAGACAAATTCCCGGGACTGACTACGCCGGATGAATCTTATCACGGAATCATCTACACCGAGAGATTCGGAAAGGGTGCTTATATTACAAAGGCGACCACACAGCTTATGCGTGACCTCGGTTCTATCCAGTCTCCGCAGAATGCGTTTTTGCTCAATGTAGGATTGGAAACGTTACACCTTCGTGTTCCGAGACATTGTGAGAATGCACAGAAGGTAGCCGAGTATCTGCAAAAGCATGAGAAGGTGGCATGGGTAAATTATGCGGGACTTCCGGACAACAAGTACTATGAGCGGGCACAGAAATATATGCCGAACGGTACCTGCGGTGTCATCGCATTCGGATTAAAGGGAGGAAGAGACATTTCCGTTTCCTTTATGGATAAACTGAAATTAGCGGCGATCGTAACACACGTTGCAGATGCAAGAACCTGTGTTTTACATCCTGCAAGCCATACACACAGACAGTTGACCGAGGAGGAATTGATCGAGGCAGGCGTACAGCCGGATCTGATCCGTTTCTCGGTAGGTATTGAAAATGCAGAGGATATTATTGCCGATTTGGAGCAGGCATTAGCAGAAATTTAATTTGCAGATGGAGGTAAATGTATGAATAAGATTCTTTTTGCGGCATCGGAGTGCGTTCCTTTTGTCAAAACAGGAGGCTTGGCGGACGTATGCGGTGCGTTACCGAAAGAGTTTGACAAAGCGTATTGGGATGTGCGTGTTGTGATACCGAATTACAGTTGTATCCCGGAGGAATACCGCAGTAAATTTGAGTATGTGACACATTTTTACATGAGTGCAGGAGAGTATATCCAGAATAAATACGTCGGAGTACTCAGATATGAACTGGACGGGATTACATATTATCTGATTGACAATCAGGAGTATTTTGACTGCTTTTTGCCGTACGGAAACGTGCGATACGATATTGAGAAGTTCTGCTATTTTGACAAAGCGGTGTTATCCATGCTACCGTTGATTGATTTTCACCCGCAGGTGATCCACTGTCATGACTGGCAGACAGGATTGATTCCTGTTTATCTCAAAAATGAATTTCAGGGCGATCCGTTCTTCTGGGGAATCAAATCGATCATGACGATCCACAACCTCAAATTCCAGGGAGTCTGGGATATTGAGACGATGCAGAAGTTAAGCGGCTTATCAGGGGATCTGTTCTCCGCCGACAAGCTGGAATTTAAGGAAGACGCCAATATGTTAAAAGGCGGTCTGGTGTATGCCGATTATATCACGACGGTGAGTGACACCTATGCAAAAGAAATCCAGAGCGTATATTACGGCGAGGGATTGGAAGGTCTTTTGAGTGCCCGTCACTTTGATATGCAGGGAATAGTAAACGGAATCGATTACGATGTGTATAATCCTATGACGGATGCCAAGATTTATACAAACTACGGCAGCGAGGATTTCCGAACCAAGAAATGGAAAAATAAAGTAAAATTACAGCAGGATTTAGGTCTTGCGGTAGATAAGAAAAAATACATGATCGGTCTGATCTCAAGATTGACGGATCAGAAAGGTCTGGATTTGATCGACCGCGTAATCGAGCGGATCATCGACGAGCATACGCAGCTTGTAGTCATCGGAACCGGTGAGGAGCGTTACGAGAATATGTTCCGTCACTTTGCCTGGAAATACGGTGATAAGATTTCGGCAAACATCTGCTACTCGGATGATCTGGCACACAAACTGTATGCGTCGGCGGATGCCTTTTTGATGCCTTCAAGATTTGAGCCTTGCGGTTTGACACAGTTGATTTCTTACCGTTACGGAACCGTTCCGATCGTACGTGAGACAGGTGGGTTAAAAGATACCGTAGAAGCGTTTAATGAGTATGAGAATACAGGAACAGGTTTC
>CAKRJK010000179.1 GCA_934351705.1 uncultured Lachnospiraceae bacterium | reverse complement strand
GACAAGAGTCCTGGTAGGAAAAAGCTACGGCTCAAGTGCAACGATTGTCCCATTGGTAATAGCGGCGGCACCGTTTATCGCAAGAATGGTAGAATCCTCCTTAAAGGAAGTAGATGAAGGAGTGATTGAGGCGGCACGAAGTATGGGTGCGGGAAAAGGAACGATTATCTTTAAGGTGTTATTGGTAGAGGCAAGAACTTCTCTTATCGTAGGCACGACCATCGCACTCGGAACAATTCTCGGTTATTCCGCAATGGCAGGAGTAGTCGGCGGCGGAGGACTGGGAGATATTGCAATCCGTTACGGATATTACAGATATCAGACGGACATTATGGTAGTTACCATTGTAATTCTCGTTTTAATTGTTCAAGTGCTTCAGGCACTTGGCATGATGTTATCCAAGAGATTGGATCGACGAAATAAATAAAGAAAAGGAAGGATGAAAAATATGAAGAAGAGATTATTATCATTGGCAGCAGTAGGAATTTTAGCAGTAGGACTTTTGGCAGGCTGCGGAAATAATACAAGTACATCAGACAGCGGTTCAAAGGACAGCAAGGCAGACAAAGGAACAATTAAAGTAGCGGCATCCGCAACACCGCATGCTGAGATTTTAGAGGAAGTAAAACCGATTCTTGCAAAAGAAGGATGGGATCTGGAGGTAACGGTATTCAGTGATTATGTACAGCCGAACCTTGTAGTAGAAAGCGGAGATTTTGACGCGAACTATTTCCAGCATATTCCTTATTTAGAGCAGTTTAACGAGGAGCAGAAAACACATCTTGTAAATGCAGGCGGAATCCATTACGAGCCGTTCGGAATTTATCCGGGAACAAAGAAGGATCTGAAAGACATTGCAAAGGGTGATGTCATTGCAGTTCCGAATGATACAACAAATGAAGCAAGAGCATTATTGTTACTTCAGGATAACGGCTTGATTAAATTAAAAGACGGTGTGGGCTTAGAGGCAACGGTAACCGATATTGTAGAGAATCCAAATGATATTGAGATCCGTGAGTTAGAGGCAGCACAGATTTCCCATGTTACCGATGAAGTAGCGTTTGTGGTATTAAACGGAAACTATGCATTGGAAGCAGGATATTCCGTAGCAAAAGATGCAGTTGCATATGAGAAGAATGACTCCGAGGCAGCACAGACATTTGTAAATGTGATTGCAGTCAAAGAGGGAAATGAAGACAGCGAAGCAATCAAAGCGTTAGTCAAAGCATTAAAATCAGATGAGATCAAAAAATTCATCAATGATACTTATGACGGAGCAGTAATTCCGTTTGAAGATTAATTGAACGTATTAGAATCAATTCAACCTAATGGAAAAAAGAGGGGATTGCACGGATAAAAAAGGGTGCAGTCCTCTTTAATTTGCGGAAAGACGTGTATAATTTGCCTGATTTTCCTCATAATAACAGCACATCATTTATTATGGAAAATCATGTGAAAGCATTGTGGTTAATAGGAGGAACATTAAGATATGAGAGCAACAGGAATAGTCAGAAGAATTGATGATTTGGGAAGAGTGGTAATACCAAAAGAAATTCGCAGAACATTAAGAATCCGCGAGGGCGATCCTCTTGAGATATTTACAGACAGAGAGGGAGAAATCATTCTGAAAAAATATTCTCCGATAGGGGAATTGGGACAGTTTGCAGACCAGTATGCGGAAAGTCTGGCACAGGCAACAGGGTGTCTGGTGTGTATCACGGACAGGGATCATGTCATCGCGGCAAGCGGTTCGGGCAAAAAAGAATTTTTTGAGAAACCGATCACAGAGGGTTTGGAAAGTGTGATAGAAGGTCGTAAAAGTCTGCTGGCAACAAGCAACAGCAAGGACTTTATCAAGATCACGTTAGACGATAAAGGGGAATTTAAGTCAGAGGCAATCAGCACAATTATCAGCGAAGGAGATGCAATTGGCTCGGTTGTGTTGTATAATAAAGAAGAAAATAGTACAATGGGAGATACAGAAAGTCAGTTAGTATCCGTTGCCGCAGGATTTTTGGGCAAACAGATGGAACAATAACAGAAAAATGAGGCATACATGAAAGAACAATTTGAGCGTACAGGTCTTTTGCTTGGCAAAGAGGCAGTAGAGAAACTTCAGGAAAAGAGAGTTGCAATATTCGGTGTCGGCGGCGTGGGAGGCTTTGCAACAGAGGCTTTGGTCAGAAGCGGAATCGGAAAGATTGATATTATTGATAAAGATGTTGTGAGCGAAACAAACCTCAACCGTCAGTTGATCGCAACAATGAAAACGATAGGACAGCCGAAGGTGCTTGTCATGAAAGAACGAATACAAGACATTAATCCTGATTGTAAGGTGTATGCACATGAATGCTTTTATTTACCGGATACAGCGAATCAGTTCGCATTTGAAAAATATGATTATATTATAGATGCAGTCGATACCGTTACGGCGAAGCTGGAGCTTGTCATGCGGGCAAAGGAGGCAGGAGTGCCGATCATCTCGTCGATGGGAGCGGGCAACAAGCTGGACCCGACAAGATTTGAGGTGGCGGACATCAGCAAAACCAGTGTCTGCCCGCTGGCAAAAGTGATGAGAAGAGAACTGCGAAAAAGAGGAGTGACACATTTAAAGGTGGTATACTCCAAAGAAGAACCTCTCAAACCGAAGGAGGAGATCTCGGATGGCAGTAAATGTGTATTGCCGGGGAGCGTCGCATTTGTGCCGTCGGTAGCAGGGCTTATCATTGCCGGAGAGGTGATTAAAGATTTGGCGGAAATATCAGAGCGAGTGTGACAGCACTCGCCCTTTCTAAAAGTAATGAAGGAGAGTATATGAGATTTCTACATATTGCGGATACGCACTTAGGTGCGGTTCCCGACGAGGGAAAGGCATGGAGTGAGCGGAGAAAGCGGGAACTATGGGCAAGTTTTGCGGAAGTGATCGCAGTTGCAAAAAAGACGCAGATGGACATGGTTTTGATTGCGGGAGATTTGTTTCACAGACAGCCGCTGCTTCGGGAGTTGAAGGAGTTAAACTATATATTTCAGCAGGTGCCGGAGATTAAGATTGTCATGGTAGCGGGAAATCATGATTTTATTTCCACGGGTTCTAATTATCGTAAATTTTCCTTTGCGCCAAATGTTACTTTTTTGAAAGAGAATCAAATGCAGAGTGTGTATTTTAAAGAACTCAATACCTGCGTGTACGGTATGAGCTACTGGCATAGGGAAGAACCGGTTGCGGCATATCAGGAGATCGTACCCGACAATCCGGAACGGATCAATATCTTACTGGCACACGGCGGAGACAGCAGACATCTTCCGTTTTCACCGCAGAAAATCCTGGATAACGGATTTGATTATCTGGCGTGCGGTCATATCCATAAGGGAGGAATTTTGCAAGGGATGTATGTGCAGCCGAAGCCTTTTGAGCCGCAGGGAAAGATGGTGCAGGCACGGGCGGTTATGGCGGGAGCATTAGAGCCGATTGATTGTAACGATACCGGAGAACACGGATTCTGGGTTGGTGAGGTGACAAAGCAGTATGCACAAGTGCAGTTTTGTCCGATACACAGATGTCAATATATTCACGAAACGATTCAGGTAGCACCTCATATGACAAATCTTGCGGTTCAGACGGTCATCAAAAATGTGTTGGAAAACCGTAAAGCATACGAAATCTACAAAATATATCTTGAGGGCAGTGTTGAGCCTGAGATCGAGATTGATACGGAATGGATCCGCAGTCAGGATGCGGTCGTCGAGGTAGTCGATCATCTGCGTCCGAATTACAATTATGACAAGTTAAAGCAGGAGCATTCGGAAATGCTTTTGGGAAGATTTATATCGGCGATGCAGAGCCGGGGAGAGGCAGATATTTACCGGAAGGCATTAGAGGTCGGTGTAGATGCAATCGTAAGAAACAGCACAGTTGAGTAAAAGAAAGAAATTAAATGAAGATTAAACAAATATTAATTCGTAATTTTGGAAAATTCAATAATGAACATTTTTCGTTTTCTCCGGGGATGAATGTGGTA
>CAKRJK010000178.1 GCA_934351705.1 uncultured Lachnospiraceae bacterium | reverse complement strand
CTCCGTACACAGTACATGGGCATTTGCAAAAGAGGGATATGAGACCATCATCGTGAATAACAACCCTGAGACTGTATCCACGGATTTTGACATTGCCGACAAACTTTATTTTGAGCCGTTGACGCCGGAGGATGTCGAAAACATCGTAAGACTGGAAAAACCGGATGGAGCCGTTGTGCAGTTCGGAGGACAGACTGCAATCAAATTAACAGAAAGCCTTATGAAAATGGGAGTGCCGATTCTCGGAACAAAGGCGGAGGATGTCGACGCCGCAGAGGACAGAGAATTATTTGATAAGATTTTGGAGGAGACTCAGATTCCGAGAGCTGCGGGGGGAACCGTTTATACCGCAGAGGAGGCAAAGGCCGTTGCAAACAGACTGGGTTATCCTGTTTTGGTCCGCCCATCCTATGTACTCGGCGGACAGGGCATGCAGATTGCCTTAAATGACGAAGAGATTGAAGAGTTCATGGCGGTGATCAACCGTTATGCACAGGATCATCCGATTCTGGTAGATAAATATCTTCAGGGAAAAGAAATCGAGGTTGACGCGGTATGCGACGGAACAGACATTTTGATACCGGGTATCATGGAGCATATCGAGCGTACCGGAGTTCACTCGGGAGACAGTATTTCCGTATATCCGGCACCGACCATCAGCGACGAGATCAAACAGACAATCGTAGAATATACAAAACGTCTGGCGAAGGCACTTCATGTTATCGGCTTGATCAATATTCAGTTCATTGTGATGGACGGACAGGTTTATGTCATTGAGGTAAATCCCCGTTCTTCCAGAACTGTGCCGTATATCAGCAAGGTAACCGGAATCCCGATCGTGGATCTGGCAACAAAGGTGATTATCGGAAATACATTAAAAGGAATGGGTTATCCGACCGGACTTGCACCGGAGGCAGATTACATTGCCATCAAGATGCCGGTGTTCTCATTTGAAAAATTGCGTGGTGCGGAAATCAGCTTAGGACCGGAAATGAAATCCACAGGAGAGTGCCTCGGAATTGCAAAGACCTTTAACGAAGCATTGTACAAAGCATTTCTGGGAGCAGGAGTGGTTCTTCCGAAGCATAAACAAATGATCATGACGGTTAAGGATGCGGATAAACCTGAGGCGGTTCAGGTCGCAAAAAGATTTGAGGCGTTGGGCTATACGATCTATGCAACCCGCAGTACCGCAAAATATTTGCAGGAGCATGGCGTGAATGCAAGACGTACCAATAAGATTTCACAGGAATCACCAAACGTAATGGACTTAATCTTGGGACATAAGATTGACCTTGTAATTGATACTCCGACACAGGGACGCGATAAGACCAGAGATGGATTCTTAATCCGCAGAAATGCGATCGAGACAGGAGTTCACTGTCTGACCTCTATGGATACGGCAAATGCATTGGCATTGAGCCTTGAGACAGCGAGTGATGACATGACATTGGTTGATATTGCAAAAGTGAAAAATATTTAATACCGAAAGAAAAAAGGAGATGGCATATCGGTTTGCCATCTCCTTTTGTTTATTCCGCATCTTCCGGCGGATACTTCTTCATCAATAGTGCTTTTTTCTCGCGAAAACGCTTTGCGACAGCCAAAATATGTTCGTCTGCCTGAAAATGTTTTAAAGTCTCTTCATCGACGACAATACGGTTGTCCATCGTTTTCATAATGTCTTCAATCACCAGGTCCTCGCTTACGTGCGGATTGCTCAGGTCGTAAAGCTCATTATCGGAAAACTTTAAGATCAGCGGATGCATATAATCCACAGGATTGCTTTCCAATACCATTCCCTTTTCGCCGGTGGATAAATCAATGCAGGCGCCTTGCGGAAGAATGTGAATGCTCTCACCTAAGGCTTTCACTGCCTCCGGCAGATAATACTTCGGAAATTCCATCAGGTAGCGTATCGCCATAACCTCGGAATGCGGTTCTGCTCCGTACTGCATAGCAGTCATCTGGTCAAAACGATCCGCAACGCAAAGAATCTGTGTTGCAAGAAGCCAGTTATGAGTGAACACGTCAGGGGCATCCTTATGATTGGAAGGTGTTGCCATCTCACGCAATACGTCCAGAGTCATCTGCGGGAGATGATAAGGATTGTACTGCGGCTGTAATAATTGGAAAGAGTGTTCTCTTGCACTGCATAACTGCATATGAAACTCATAAGAATCATCCGCAGTCAGTTCCAGCAGATTAGATTCGGGATTCAGATAGCAGTTATCATAAAGAAGTGCAGCCTGAACCAGAGCAAGCTGTTCCTCATAAATAAGATTCATCTTGTGTGAGATTAAGGCACATAAAGTCGCAACACTCAATCCGTGCTTGTACACAAAGTCACCGGAACTCCGGATATTCTGTGAAAAGTGGATGCGATGATTGATGTTTCCGTATTCCTTTAAAATATTTACCGCCAGATCATGTAATTTGTCGGGCGTGTTGCCGCTGCCAATCTTGTCCAGTTCATCACGCAGACGAAACATATAAATCGTCTGGAACTGTTCAAAACGAATCTCTTCATCTGTAAGAGGCGGAGCCGGCTCTGCCGGTTCCAGTATATAGATACCGATTAAAGAGAATTTCTGAATGCTGCTGATACCCTGTGCAGTCAGGCTGGTATTGCGGTCGTAAAGCATAACACCCATGCGGTTGTAGATCGGTTTTGCCAGACGCATACCAGGCTTTAAATTCTCAGTCTTTACAAAAAGCATACAGGGATCTCCTTTCTTCAAAATGTAGTCCGTTCAGTCAATAAAAAGACCGATTTAATATACCGATTATTATAGCATATTGCAACTTCAAATACAATTCGCTATAATTTTATATCATAGAAAAATTTGTGTTTTCAAGGAGGTGGCTTGTAATGAAAAAAAATCTGGCATGGTTGCTTGTGTGCGTGCTTTTGGGAAGCTCTATGACAGTCTTTGCAGCCACGGAAAAAGATTTAAAAGACACCAAAGACAAACTGGAAGATTTACAGGAACAGAAAAAGGCGGCAGACGCCAAAATAGAAGATATGGAAAACACAAAAGAAGGCTTGGAGAAGAATGTATCGGAGATGGACAAGGAGCTGACAAGTATCAGTGCGTCTTTGACAAAATTAGAAGGTGACATCAGTGCCAAAGAAAAACTCATCGAGGAGACAAGCCAACAACTTGCCGTAGCAGAGGAGCAGGCAAAAAAGCAATACGAAACCATGAAACAGAGAATCCGCTTTCTTTATGAGAACGGACAGACCTCTATGGCGGCAGCCTTGTTGGAATCGGAATCCTTGAGCGAATTCTTAAATAGAAGTGAATATGTGGCAGCCATCAGCAGATATGACAGGGAAAAGTTAGAAGAATACCAAAAGACGATGCAGCTCATTGCCGACAGCAGAAAGACCTTACAGACAGAACAGGCGAATCTAAAAGCATTGCAGGATAACACAAAAGAGAAACAGGAACAAATGACAAGTCTGATCGCGTCTGCAAAAGAAGGAATCAAACAGTCCGAAACGAATATAGATAAGACAAGAGAACTTTCAGACTCCTATGCTGCCGAGATAGAGAAACAAAAGGCTTACGAGGCACAGTTAGAGGAGCAGAAAGCAAGAGAAGATGCCGCCCGCATGGAGGAGATCAAAAGACAGGAGTCCGAGGGCAGCAGCGGAACAACCGTCACGGCACAGGAGGGAGATCTGGAACTGTTAGCGGCACTCATCCAGTGCGAGTCGGGCGGAGAATCCTATGACGGCAAGCTGGCAGTCGGAAGTGTCGTACTGAACCGCGTGGCAAATTCCCACTTTCCAAACACCGTAGTCGGCGTTATTTATCAGAAAGGACAATTTTCACCGGTAGCGAGCGGAAGGTTTGCGACAGTGCTGGCACAGGGGGCAAATGCGGAGTGTACACAGGCTGCACAGGAGGTGCTAAACGGACGAATTACGATCAACGCACTTTACTTCAGAAGAAATACGGGAACCATTCAGGGAACCGTAATAGGGAATCATGTATTTTATTAATTTTATGGGCGAAAACAGACAAGTTTCCTGTTGCATTC
>CAKRJK010000177.1 GCA_934351705.1 uncultured Lachnospiraceae bacterium | reverse complement strand
CTAACACAGCTTGGGAGAAAGCAAAAGGACAGTATGGCCGCGTAGATGATGCAGCAAAGATCATCGATCCAAGAAAAGAGTAATCGAAAGGAGACGAACAGAAATGGCATTATTTGAATCATATGAAAGAAGAATTGACCAGATCAATTCCGTATTAAACAGTTATGGAATCAGCTCCATCGAAGAGGCTGAAAAAATCACAAAAGATGCTGGACTTGACGTATACGATCAGGTTAAGAAAATCCAGCCGATTTGTTTTGAGAACGCTTGCTGGGCTTACACAGTAGGAGCCGCAATCGCAATTAAGAAAGACTGCAGAAAAGCAGCAGACGCAGCAGCAGCAATCGGAGAAGGTCTTCAGGCTTTCTGTATCCCGGGTTCCGTTGCAGACCACAGAAAAGTTGGTATCGGACACGGTAACTTAGGAAAAATGTTATTAGAGGAAGAGACAGAGTGTTTCTGCTTCTTAGCAGGTCATGAGTCTTTCGCAGCAGCAGAGGGTGCAATCGGTATCGCTGAGAAAGCAAACAAAGTACGTCAGAAACCGTTACGCGTTATCTTAAACGGTTTAGGAAAAGACGCTGCACAGATTATTTCCAGAATCAACGGATTTACTTTTGTTGAGACAAAGATGGATTATGAGAAAAATGAAGTAAACGTAGTATACGAGAAAGCATATTCTAACGGACTTCGCGCTTCCGTAAAATGTTACGGTGCAGACGACGTAGTTGAGGGTGTTGCAATCATGCACAAAGAGAACGTAGGCGTTTCCATCACAGGTAACTCCACAAACCCAACACGTTTCCAGCATCCGGTAGCAGGTACATACAAAAAAGAATGTATCGAGCAGGGTAAGAAATACTTCTCCGTAGCATCAGGCGGTGGTACAGGACGTACACTTCACCCGGACAACATGGCAGCAGGTCCTGCTTCCTACGGTATGACAGATACTATGGGACGTATGCACTCTGACGCACAGTTTGCAGGTTCTTCTTCCGTACCGGCTCACGTAGAGATGATGGGATTAATCGGAATGGGTAACAACCCAATGGTAGGAGCAACCGTTGCAGTAGCAGTATTAGTAGAAGAAGCTGCAAAAGCAGGTAAATTCTAAAAGCTCTTGCAAAAAATGGTAAAATTTGTTACAATTTAAAAAGTGTATTAGGAAAAGTCATCATTTATGATGGCTTTTCTTTTATAGAGAAAAAGCAAATGAAAAGGCACCGGAAGAAAGGGTGCGGGAGGAGAACATGAGATTTATAACCATTGACCAGGCAAAGTCAGGAATGATGCTTGCAAAATCAATCTATGATTACGAGACAAGAACTCTGTTACGGGAGGGCAAACTTTTAAGCGATGACATTATCGCACGTATCGCACAGAGAGGTTATCCCGGAATTTATATCGAGGATGAACTTTCCAAAGATATTGAGATTCAGGATGTTATTTCGACAGAATTGCGTAACCATGCAGTTGAGACGCTGGTACAGTTGAATTTAGACGAGGCAGTTGATGTTGCGGAGAAAATCGTGGAACAGTTATTGGAAGCCAAGACCGTTTCACTGGATATGATAGATTTGCGTACCTTTGATGATTATACATACCGCCATTCGGTCAATGTGGCAGTACTTTCGACGGTCATCGGAATGGGTATGGGATACAGCAACGCAGACCTGGTGGACTTGTGTTCTGCTGCGATTTTCCATGATTTGGGAAAACTTTCCATTGATAAAGAAATTTTAAATAAACCGGGAAAGCTCACGCCGGAGGAAAATGAGCTGGTGCGAAGACACGCGCAGATTTCCTATGACATCCTCAAAGAAAAGTGGAACATTCCGTCCCGTGTTAAGGTAGCGGTATTAAGCCACCATGAAAATGAGGACGGCAGCGGCTATCCGAACGGACTGACAGGAGAGAACATCCATCCGTTTGCAAAGATTATTCATGTGGCGGATGTCTATGATGCACTTTCCAGTGACAGAGCTTACAAACAGGCGTATTCCTGTGCGGAATCGTTAGAATACCTTATGGGTGGCGGCGGCACAATGTTTGATGTCGATGTGGTCAAAGCCTTTATGGAGTATGTTCCGGTATATCCGAAAGGAATCAATGTATGTCTGTCTGACGGAAGACAGGCAATTGTTTCAGAGAATCATCTGGGCAATCCGTTAAGACCGGTGATCCGTTTCTTTGACGGCACGGAGCTTGACTTGAGTTCTCCGGATACAGACCGTTCCCTTACCATTATCAATCAGGCAAATGCACAAGTGATTGATGTGGACGAGATGATGCGAATCGAAGAAGAACGCAAGAATCGCAACTTGAAGAATATTTTAGTGGTAGATGATATGGTAACGAGTATCCGTTCCGTAAAATCTGTGTTAGATAAATATTATAAAATCACAGCGGTCCGCTCCGGGCAGGAAGCCTTAGAGTACCTGAAAAAATCAAGACCGAATCTGATTCTTATGGACGTCTTGATGCCGAATATGAGCGGTATTCAGACCGTTCAGAAAATCAGACAGCAATTTCCGTCGAACATACCGGTTGTGTTTATGTCCAGTGCGGCGGATGCACAGACCGTTTTAGCATGCAGGGATGTACATGCGGATGACTATATTGTCAAACCGTTCAAACCGGAATATATGAAAGAACGCATCGCAATGGTCTTGGGAGAAGTGTGATGGAAATATCATTTGTGTTAGACTCGATATGCTGTGTCATTGTAGTTATGACAATCTACTTTTGTGCAGGGAGACAGCCGGGGAAAGAGAGACGATTAAATCTGGCATGTATGCTGACTTCGTTGGCATACTGTCTTTTTAAATTGATACAGCATGCATGGCATTATGTGATGATGCCGGATTTGCTAAAGTATAATGAAATTATCTGCAATTTCATTTTAGGACTTCTTTTTATCTTTTATTTTCACTATATTTTATGTGTTACAAGGCACAAGCTGGACAGAAAGCTGATTGCTCTGTGGATGTGCCTGTTTGCGGTGGCTGAGGTTTTTGTGTTGACCGATGATTACCACCATCTGTTTTATAAAAGATTTGAGGTAACGCAGGATGAGGGGGGATACCTTACCTTACATGAGGAGTATGGAATCGGAGGGTATCTGTTCGTTTTGCTACTTATTTTTGATGCGGCAATCATATTAAGTATCGCAATCCAGTATTATCGGAATATGAAAAAAAGCAATGACAGGAGAAAGCGGCTGCGGTCAAAAACGTTGTTGGCGGTAGCGTTTGTTCCACTCCTGATCGCGGTTTTGCTTTTCTGGGATAATCTAAGCAGCTATGATCCTGCATGTGTGGGAATGGGACTTACGGGGCTGCTTTTGACGTATGCACTCAGCAAATATAAGTATATGGAAGTGTTGCAGAACGCAAAAGAACAGGTTGCGGATAACATGAATGTCGGACTTTTGATCTTCGATGAGAATTACAGTTTTTTGGAAGCCAATCAATTTATGTGGAAGCATTATCCGAACATGGCAGAATTTTCCTCCTATCTGGATGCAAGAGAAGATTTTCAGGAGGTGGTAAGGGGAGAACGCAACAAGCTGGAATGGGAAGACCGGGTTTACAGCTGTTACCGCAGTGAAGTGCGCAGCAAAAGCGGCGTGTTAGACGGTTATGTCATTACGGCATACGACATTACGGAGATCGAAAACTATGCGAGAGAGCAGGAAAGCCTGAAAGAAAAAGCAGAGAAAGCAAACGAGCAAAAGACAAAATTTCTGGCAAATGTCACACATGAAATCAGGACACCGCTCAATACCATATTGGGAATGAGCGAGATTGCACTCCGCAAAAATGCAACAAGAGATCTGGAAGGACCGTTAAAGAGTATCTACCGGGAGGGAAAAGGCGTATTAGAACAGATCGATACGTTACTTGACGTATCAAGAATCGAATCCGGGGAGATCAGACTGTCACATGAAAAATATGAGATGGAAGAATTGCTTTATGAGATTTCCAATATGGTCTATAATCGAATTGATGAAAAGGATCTGGAATATCATGTAGAAGTCATGCCTGATTTTCCGAAGGCGTTTTACGGCGACCGTATGCGTGTAAAAGAGATTTTTCAGAATTTGCTTGGAAATGCGATCCAATATACAC
>CAKRJK010000176.1 GCA_934351705.1 uncultured Lachnospiraceae bacterium | reverse complement strand
AGTCGGAGAGACGGCATATCGTTTCGAGAATGAAAAATCCGTTGTTCTGATCGTCGGAGTGAATGGTGTCGGAAAGACAACATCCGTAGGAAAGCTGGCAGGCAAGCTCAAATCGCAGGGCAAAAAAGTTGTCCTGGCGGCGGCAGACACATTTCGTGCGGCGGCAGGTTCCCAGCTGGAAGAGTGGGCAAACCGTGCGGGTGTAGATATGATCGGCGGTCAGGAGGGAGCAGATCCGGCGGCAGTCATTTACGACGCAGTAGCAGCGGCAAAAGCGAGAAAAGCGGATGTGCTTTTGTGTGACACAGCAGGTCGTCTTCACAACAAGAAAAACCTGATGGAAGAGTTAAAAAAGATCAACCGCATTCTGGAAAAAGAATACCCGGATGCTTTCCGTGAGACTTTGGTCGTTCTGGACGGAACAACAGGACAGAATGCACTGTCACAGGCAAAGCAGTTTATGGAGGTTGCAGAGATCACCGGAATTATTTTGACGAAAATGGACGGAACGGCAAAAGGCGGAATTGCGGTTGCAATTCAGTCGGAGCTCGGAATTCCGGTCAAATATATCGGAGTCGGTGAGACAATCGACGATCTGCAAAAATTTGATTCGACACAGTTTGTAGACGCGTTGTTTGAAAGAAACGATACAGACAATGAAAGTGCAGAGCAGGAGGCAGACAACTTGGACGAAGCATCTGCAACAGAAGAGGAGTAGGACATATGCTGACATTAGAAAAGTTTGAAGAAGCAAGTGACAGAGTCAAAGAGGTTACCTTAGAAACAAAACTGATTTACAGTGACTTCTTAAGTGAAATGACAGGAAATAAAGTATATTTAAAACCGGAGAATATGCAGTTTACAGGTGCATATAAGGTGCGTGGTGCTTACTATAAGATCAGCACGCTCTCCGCGGAAGAGAGAGAGAAAGGTCTGATCACCGCGTCTGCGGGAAACCATGCACAGGGAGTTGCATATGCGGCAAAACGCTACGGCGCAAAGGCAACGATTGTCATGCCGACCACAACCCCGTTGATCAAGGTAAACCGTACCAAGAGCTACGGTGCGAATGTAATCCTCTACGGAGATGTCTATGACGAAGCGTGTGCAAAAGCCTATGAACTGGCGGATGAGAAAGGATATACGTTTATCCATCCGTTTGATGATCTGGCAGTGGCAACCGGACAGGGCAGCATTGCAATGGAGATTTTTAAGGAGCTGCCGTTGGTAGAATATATTCTTGTACCAATCGGCGGAGGCGGTCTTGCGGCAGGTGTTTCCACACTGGCAAAACTGCTGAATCCAAAGATTCATGTGATCGGAGTAGAGCCTGCGGGAGCAAACTGTATGCAGGAATCCCTAAAAGCAGGAAAAGTGACCACACTTCCGGGTGTCAGCACGATCGCGGACGGTACGGCTGTAAAGACTCCGGGTGAGAGTATCTTTCCATATATCCAGCAAAATCTGGACGATATTATCACAGTGGAGGATGACGAGCTGGTGGTAGCATTCCTGGATATGGTAGAAAATCACAAGATGGTCATCGAAAATTCAGGCCTGCTGACTGTGGCGGCACTCAAGCATTTGAATGTAAAAGACAAACGCGTGGTATCCATTTTAAGCGGCGGTAACATGGATGTCATCACCATGTCCTCTGTGGTTCAGCAGGGACTTATTTTCCGCGACCGAATCTTTACGGTATCCGTCTTATTGCCGGATAAACCAGGCGAATTGTCAAGGGTAGCGGATACGATTGCAAAAGAGCAGGGAAATGTGATCAAACTGGAACACAACCAGTTTGTATCCATCAACCGTAATGCAGCCGTGGAACTTCGCATTACGCTCGAGGCATTCGGAACGGAGCATAAAGGACAGATCATGAAAGCGTTGGAGAAAAACGGTTACAAACCAAAGCTGGTGCGGACGAATCTGTAAACAGCAGAGGATTGCAATATTTCATATGCAGTAAAAGAAAGTGTCAAGAAAAAATACTTGACACTTTCTTTCTGCTGTGATAATCTATCCTAGGTGATAAATGATGGAAGAAAAAGTAGAACAGGCTTATCTCTATGATTTTTACGGAGAACTGTTAAATGAACACCAGCGAAGAATCTACGAAGATTTTGTGTTTAACGATTTATCTTTAGCAGAGATTGCACAGGAAGAAGGCATCAGCCGGCAGGGCGTACATGACATGGTCAGACGTTGTACCAAGACCTTAGAGGGGTACGAAGAAAAGCTGCACCTGATTGCAAAATTTCAAAAAGCAAAGAAGAATGTTGAAACCATCCACCATTTGACACACAGATTCAAAGAGACACACGAAGAGAACATAATCGAAGAAATCAGTCAGATTTCCAATCAGATATTAGAGGAGCTGTAATATGGCATTCGACAGTTTATCAGAAAAACTGCAAAACGTATTTAAAGGACTGCGAAGCAAGGGCCGCCTGAGTGAAGAGGATGTCAAGGCGGCACTCAAAGAAGTCAAGCTGGCATTGTTAGAAGCGGATGTAAACTTCAAAGTCGTTAAGAATTTTATCAAGTCCGTACAGGAGCAGACCGTAGGCACAGATGTGTTGAACGGATTGAATCCGGGACAGACCGTTATCAAGATTGTAAATGACGAGATGGTCAAACTCATGGGTTCCGAGACTACCGAGATTGAGTTGAGACCGGGACAGGAGATTACCGTGATCATGATGGTAGGTCTGCAGGGTGCAGGTAAGATCGCAGGAAAGCTCAAGCAAAAAGGAAAGAAACCACTGCTCGCCGCGTGTGACATTTATCGTCCGGCAGCCATTGAGCAGTTACAGATAAACGGACAAAAGCAGGGTGTAGAAGTTTTTACTATGGGAGACAAGAACAGTCCGGTCAATATTGCAAAAGCAGCGGTAGAGCATGCGGCAAAGAACGGGCAGAATGTTGTTATCCTTGATACCGCAGGCCGGCTTCACGTAGATGAAGATATGATGCAGGAGCTTGCGTCCATCAAAGAAAATGTAGATGTAGCACAGACGATACTGGTTGTCGATGCGATGACAGGACAGGATGCGGTCAATGTAGCCGGAATGTTCGATGAGAAGATCGGCATTGACGGAGTTGTGCTTACAAAATTAGACGGTGATACCAGAGGCGGTGCGGCACTTTCCATTCGGGCAGTGACCGGAAAACCGATTTTATATATAGGTATGGGAGAGAAACTCTCCGATTTAGAACAATTTTATCCGGATCGTATGGCGAGCCGAATCCTCGGAATGGGCGATGTGCTGACACTGATCGAGAAAGCACAGGAGCAGATCGACGAGGAAGCAGCACGCAAGATGGAGCAGAAGATCAAAAAAGCCGAGTTTGGTTTTGACGATTATCTCGAATCCATGAATCAGATGAAAAAAATGGGCGGTTTGTCCAGCGTGTTAAGTATGATGCCGGGGATTGGCGGAGGACAGATTGCAGAGTTAGAGAATGCGATGGATGAGAAAAAGATGGCAAGAATCGAGGGCATCATCTATTCCATGACACCGCAGGAAAGAGCCAATCCAAGTATTTTAAATCCAAGCAGAAAACGTAGGATTGCAGACGGAGCAGGTGTGGACATTGCAGAAGTCAACCGCTTGGTAAAACAGTTTGAACAGTCCAGAAAGCTGATGAAGCAGATGCCGGGCATGATGGGCGGCAAAGGTGGTAAAAGAGGAAAATTCAAATTCCCTTTTAACATATAGAAAAATGAAATAACCTATGAGGAGGTGAAAGTAATGGCAGTAAAAATCAGATTAAGAAGAATGGGACAGAAAAAAGCTCCTTTCTATAGAATCGTAGTTGCAGATTCCAGATCTCCGAGAGACGGAAGATTTATCGAGGAAATCGGAACTTATGATCCAACAAAAGATCCAAGTGAGTATCACGTAAATGAAGAGTTAGCAAAGAAATGGTTAGCTAACGGTGCAAAACCAACAGATACTGTAAGCAGAATCTTCAAAGCAGCTGGTATTGAGAAATAATTGGTGAGGTGGATGTGATGAAAGAATTAGTAGAAGTAATTGCAAAATCACTCGTTGATTATCCGGATGAAGTTCAGGTAACAGAAACCGAGGATGACAAGTCAGTTGTCTTGGAATTAAGAGTTGCCCAGTCTGATATGGGCAAAGT
>CAKRJK010000175.1 GCA_934351705.1 uncultured Lachnospiraceae bacterium | reverse complement strand
CTACACACCCATATGAATTTTTGTTTTTAATGCCCAGTTCCGGAATCGAACCAGAGACACGAGGATTTTCAGTCCTCTGCTCTACCAACTGAGCTAACTGGGCATTTGCCTTTGTTACGTCAGCAAATAAAAGTTTATCTTAAATTGCGTCTGTTGTCAAGACATATTCCACAATTTTTTATTTTTTATTATTTTTCTCTTCTTCCTCTGCGGCAAGTGCCTCCTGTATCCTTTGCAGGTCTTCCACCGTCGTCATCTTTCCTACAATCTGTGCCAGCGGATCGCCTTTTAACGTATCCATCACAAGAATGTTTACCGGCAACGCTTTGCTCATGTCATAATGCATCTGCTGTGCATCCGCACTGCCAAGATAAGTCGCGAGAGCTATCGTCATTTCAAAGTCTTTACAGTCAGGGTTGACACCTACAATCTGAAGCTCCTTGATACAATTCATCTGTCGGCTTTCTCCGTTATACAAAAAGGTCGGCAACGCAACCACGCCCATCCGCTCGCCGAGTATCTGCTGCACCTGTCCATATACATCTGCATCCCCTACCATAGCGTTCACGGTTCCGTTCTGCAAATATTCCACACCGTGTTCGGCATTCTCATCATTATAAAAATTGTCGTTCTTTCTTAACGATTTCAAAAAGTCCTCGTCTACATCCCCAAAAGCCTTTGCATAGTCCGCCTCTGTCAACGGATATGACAATTTTCCTTTTTGAAGAATGCTGTCTAAGCTGAGGATATCCTCTGCCGAAAATACCGTATTGTCATAATACAGGACATACGGGCTTGCAGAAACCGGTATTCCGTATACTTTTTCCTCATAAGTTGCCATATTTGAGATTGCCTGTGCATTCGATTCTAACACATACTCTTCCGTTTCTCCCCACATTCTCGTCAGCAGTCTGCTTTCCACCAGATCTGTAATCTGGGAATCTGTAAAAATGTAAATATCCGGTGCTTCATCGCGGTTCTCTTTCATCTTTGCCACCGCTTCTTCCGGTGTGTACTCCGCAAAATCAAATGTTACTTCCGCATCGGGATATTTTGCGGAAAACATATCACAACGGGTTTTTAACCAGTTGCCGTCTGATAAATCTTCTTTTCTTCCCCATATCACAAAATGATAAGTCTCTTTTTCGTTCTCTTCTTCTAACTCGCCTGTATTATCGTCTGCTTTTGTCTTGCTGTCAGATTTTCCGCAAGCGGTTATCGCAACTGCCATGAGTGCAAGCAGCATTATCATCCATATTTTTTTCTTCATAGAAATATACCTCACTTCTCTATTTCCCATTATATACACTTCACTATCATACTACTTTTTTATGTATTTTACCATTTTCTTTTTAGACTTTTTTGTAAAGTATTACAATTTTCTTTAAAAGTTTTCGGCATAATGCTATAATTTAATTAAATCAAGAGGGGGAATGTACATATGACAACCATAAAAGAGATTGCTGATCGTCTCGGTATTTCCGTCAGCACTGTGTCCAAGGGATTGAACGGTGCAAGTGACATCAGCGAAGAACTTCGACAACTCGTATTAGATACTGCCGTAGAGATGGGTTATCAGACCAAACGCATGAAAAAAGACAGATACCGCAAACTTTGTCTTTTTATCAAAAATGTGGAATACGAAAACCCGTCCGATTTCGGCTATGACATCATTTTAGGTTTTAAACAGGCTGCCTTTAAACATAATTGGAATGTGGATATTGTTCCGATTACGCCGACATTCCAGACATCTGAAAAATACGACACCTTTATGTTAAAAGGCGGATACAGCGGGGCGTTTTTCGTCGGTCTTTCCTTGCATGATTCCTGGCTGGATCAGTTACGTGAGACAACGATTCCTGCTATTTTATTTGATAATTACATTGAGAAAAATCCATGTGTATCCTACATCGGAACAGATAATTACGAGGGCATTAATGCCGCCATTGAGCATTTATATCACCTCGGGCACCGCAAGATTGCATTCTTAAACGGAGTATCCTACTCTATGATATCAAAAAGCCGTCGTCAGGCCTTCTTAGAGAGCATGGATGCCCACGATTTATCTATCCATCCCGAATTAGTGGTTTACGGTGATTTTTCCGCAGAAACGGCACGCGACCATGTACCTCATTTTTTATCGAACGGTGCAACCGCGATCCTCTGCGGCAGTGATGTGATCGCCAGCGGAGTAATCTCCGAATGCCAGCGTTGCGGTTACCGCGTACCGAACGACGTCAGTGTCATTGGTTTTGACGATCTCCCGATCTCGGCTACTTTACAGCCGTTGCTCACGACCATTCGCCAGAATCGGCTTGACCTCGGTCACACGGCATTTTTCTCCCTGAGTGCAATGTTGGAGGGCGTTTCTTTGAGCCGCACCCTGCTCCACCCTGAGCTGGTGATACGTGCTTCTACCGCAAAGCGTTGGAGCATACATAAAAAACAGTTCGGGCAAGCTGCCGCCTTCCGGGGTGGGTGCCTGTTTGTAAATTTTGAATTTTCGCAGGAACTTAGATGTTCTTGAATTTCGTTATAAAACAGCAACTTCCGTACACGACGTACGGAAGAGATGCAGTCGAGCCACGGATGGCGAGTCTGCATCGGTTGCGTTCGTATCCGGCTTTGTGACAACGAAATTTATAGAACTTCTTAGTTCCGAAGAATCAAAAATTTACAAACAGACACCCATCCCGGAAGGCGGCAGCTTGCCCGAACTGTTTTTTATCTCAACCCGGAAGTTGTCTATTTCTTTTTTGCAATAAAATTTCAATTTAATGACTATGACTATTTTTTTATCATTTTCTTTTTCATCACATTATGTTCATACTCAACCCATGCTATCTCGGCAAATAGCACTATCATAAAAACAACCACCTGAAACACAATGCCATCCAGCTTTTCAATAAAATACATAAAAACTGATAATGTAATAAAAAGCGTACAACCAAAAATAATTAAATTTCTGCCATGTCTATGGTTCCATTCAGCTACACTCGTCAGTTCATCTTCATGAGGTGGTTTCTCTCCCGTGTTTATTGCTACTGGTTTTTCAGCCCTATACTGCTTTATTCCAAGTATGATAAAAACAAGTGAAACCAATAATGAAACTACCAAATACATAATTGTAGCAGCCATACCTATCCTCCTGTCTCAAAAACTTCAATTTATTGTTATTCAAGCCACTGAATAAAGGCAGTTTTATCAGAACTATTATATCCAGCATTCTCATAAAATCTTAATGTACTTCCCTTCTTTGACCCTGTCAAAAGCATCATCTTATAGCAGTTATCATGCTCTGCTATATATTTCGCATATTCTAAGCATTCTGTAGCATACCCATAGCCTCTATAATCTGAGTGTGTCACAACATTTTCGATAAAAGCATAAGGTCTTACTCCTCTTGTAAGGTTGGGAATGATTACACAAACACAAGAAGACACTATTTTATGATCTATCTCATTAACTATTATGTGATGATTAATATCATTGATAATAATATTCCAGGTTTCTTTCAAGTTTTCTGTCATTTCCGGAATCGAATCTTCGTGAAGATTCAAATATAACTCTAATAATTCGTTTAGTTCTGACTCATTTATTTCTCTAACCATAATACCCTCTGTAAATTGTAAGATTTAAGTACTTTGTCAATCCCGATTTATCTGTTTCGTACTATACACAGTATAATTCCATTTTACATAATGTTCAATCAAAACGGTATGCGAATTGTTTATTATCTCCGCATACCTTTTTCTTGTAACAGTTCCTCTATCCTTAGTTCCAAATTTCCATAGTTCATGTTCTGCACCTCTACATAAAATATATTTATTAAATCTTTATGTAGTAATTCCCTAATTTCATCATACGGTGTTCAAAGTCTTTCAGCAATCTTTTTCATAGTACATTGTTATTTAATATAAAAATCTTGATACAGTTCATTTCCTTTTTCAATGATTTCACTTATTTCATTTTCTTCAATCCCCAACTCATTACCGAGTTTCGTCATATCCATAAAATCGCTTTCTGTAAATTCAGCCGTACTGCCTACTACTACTGTCTCATCAGCTTTAGAAAATGCCGAGGCAGAAAAGCTGTTGTTATCCTGCCATATAATTTCCACAGTAGTATCTTCAAGCTCAACATCACAATAT
>CAKRJK010000174.1 GCA_934351705.1 uncultured Lachnospiraceae bacterium | reverse complement strand
GGATATTAGCGGTGTCGGGGCAGAACGGGTGAATCATTATGTGAGCGAACGTATCCCGGTGGTGTGGGAGATGTGCCGTACAAAGGTCATGCCGCGTCTGATGGATTATTCGATCGGGTGTACGAAAAGTGTTCTGGTTGGATTCACGATTCTGGTCGTGGTGGCGGTTTCTACGATATTGATTCTGGCGGATTATCCAAACATCAGAGAGAAGCTGATGCAAAATCCAATCGGGAGACTGTCCTATCGGATAGGAAGAAATATGAAAGAGGCGGGAGGCACTTATATGAAAGCACAGCTTATCATCCTATTGGTGATCAGCAGTATTTGTTGTGTCGGATTGTTTCTGACGGGAAATTCTTATGCGGTGCTTGCGGGATGTGGAATCGGACTGTGTGACGCCCTGCCGTTTTTCGGAACGGGAACAATTTTTATTCCGTGGCTTTTGATTAAGATTTTTTGCGGGCAGTATTTGCTTGCGGCGGCTTACGGGATTATTTATTTGATCTGTAATTTTACAAGAGAATTTTTAGAGCCGAAGCTGATCGGAAAAAGATTGTCGATTCATCCGATTCTGGTGTTAATCAGCACCTATGTCGGTCTTTGCGTGTTTGGAGTGTTTGGTTTTTTCCTGGGTCCTGTGGGAGGATTTTTGATCGCGGAAATTTATCGGGTGTTGGAAGAACCGAAAAGTGAAACGGAAGAGAGTTGACATTTCAAAAAGTTCCTGTTATATTCTTTAGGAAGAAAAGAAAAAGATTCCTTTTTGCCGCCGGGTAAAAGGGTTGAGCATCGGCTCCCGTCGTTAGGCCTTAGAAGATGGGGGAGGATGCTTTTTTTATATTAAAATAACAGGAGGATGACAGAAATTGCAAAGAACATCATGCTTAGGAGAATTTACAAAGTATACGATACTGAATGTATTGGGGATGATCGGATTATCCTGCTATATTCTGGCGGATACTTATTTTGTGGCGTTGGGACTCGGTGCAGATGGTCTGGCGGCATTGAATTTGGCGATTCCCGTTTACAGTTTTATCCACGGAAGCGGATTGATGCTCGGAATGGGCGGAGCGACCAGGTACTCGATTTTAAGAAGCCAGCAACGTGAGGAGGAGAGCAATCGGGCATATGTACATATGATGGCACTCGGTGTACTGTTTGCAGCTGTGTTTTTGTGTCTTGGAATTTTTGCATCGAAACCGCTGGCATTGTTGCTCGGAGCAGAGGGAGCGGTATTTGGGATGACCGAAACGTACTTGAAAGTATTGCTACTTTTTTCACCGGCATTTCTGTTAAACGATATGACGCTGTGTTTTGTGAGAAATGATAACGCACCGCATCTTGCAATGACGGCAATGTTAGGAGGAAGTATTTCTAATATCATCTTAGATTATGTTTTTATTTTTCCTATGAAAATGGGGATTTTCGGAGCAGTCTTTGCGACGGGACTGGCGCCGATCATCAGTCTGCTGATACTGACACCGTTTTTTATAAGAAAAAAGAATCATTTCCATCTGAGAAAATGTCCGGTCAACACAGCCATGATCCGGGGTATTTTTGCGGGAGGAATCCCGTCTCTTGTCACAGAGTTGTCATCGGGAATCGTGATGATCGTATTCAATATGATTATTCTGAATTTGGAGGGCAATACCGGAGTTGCGGCATATGGAGTGGTCGCAAATATTTCCCTTGTGGTGATTGCTGTATATACCGGAATTGCACAGGGAGTACAACCGCTGTTCAGCCGTTATTACGGAATGGGAGAGTGGAAAAAAATCAGTCAGAATTTGAAATATGCGGTGGTCACGGTGATTATGTTGTCGATTGCGGTTTATCTCGTTGTGTTCTTCGGAGCGGGAGAAATTGCGGGATTATTCAATCATGAAGGTGATCCGGTTTTACAAAAGATTGCGGTTGGCGGAATGAAGATTTATTTTACGGGCTGTCTTTTTGCCGGACTTAATATCGTGATGGCAATCTATTTTGTGGCAACGGACTATGTAAAACCGGCAAATGCGATTTCGCTTTTACGAGGATTTCTTTTGATATTGCCGCTTACATTTTTGATGTCGGCGATCTGGAAAATGACAGGGTTGTGGGCGGCGTTCCCGACCACGGAATTCCTTGTTACGTGTGTGGGACTGGTGATGTTAAAGCGAAGAAAGAAGAAGAACTTTATGTGATGGACTCAATGCCGTACCGTCTGCCTATTTCCACATAACAGTGTTCAGACTTTTTAGCAACTCTAAAAGAAGCATAATCCAAAGAAGAGCGACCCATCCTTTTTCAAAACTCGCAGGCTCAGACATTGAAAAAGGATGGGTTTCTTTGGATTATGCTTCTTAAGAGTTGCACAAAAGTCTTCAAAACAGTTATGCGGAAATAGGCAGACGGTACGGCATTGAGCCCATCATATAAAGTTTTATTCGGGTCGGTGGGAGAAATGGTTTTGACTAGCATTCTGTTACAACGTATAATAGGTGGTATAGTGCAAATTACTTTAAGAAGGAGGACGTAAGTCTTGAAAAGAGAAACGGTTATCGTGATAGATTTCGGCGGACAGTACAATCAGCTTGTCGCAAGACGTGTCAGAGAGTGTAATGTCTACTGCGAAATTTATTCTTATAAAACAGACATAGAGAAGATTAAGGCGATGAATCCGAAAGGAATCATCCTGACCGGAGGACCGAACAGCTGTTATGAAGAGGATTCTCCGACCTATACAAAAGAATTGTTTGAGCTGGGGATTCCTGTACTCGGATTGTGCTACGGTGCACAGCTTATGATGCACATTTTAGGCGGAAAAGTAGAAAAAGCCGAGGTTCGTGAGTATGGAAAAACCGAGACGTTTTTGGATTCCAAATCACCGCTGTTTAAAGGTATTGAGGAACAGACAGTCTGCTGGATGAGTCATTTTGACTACATTTCAAAGGTGGCAGACGGTTTTGAGATTGTCGCACACACAAAGGATTGTCCGGTTGCGGCAGCACAGAACGTAGCGAGCAATTTATATGCAATCCAATTCCATCCCGAAGTATTGCATACGGTAAAGGGAAAGGAAATACTGTCCAATTTTGTTTACAATGTGTGCCGGTGTGCAGGTGATTGGAAGATGGATTCCTTTGTGGAGAGTTCCATTCGTGCAATCCGGGAAAAAGTCGGAGATGGAAAGGTGCTTTGTGCTCTTTCGGGCGGCGTAGATTCTTCGGTTGCAGCAGTTCTTTTGTCAAAGGCAGTCGGAGAACAGTTGACCTGTGTGTTTGTAGATCACGGACTGCTTCGTAAAAATGAAGGAGATGAGGTCGAGGAGGTATTCGGACCGAACGGAAATTACAATCTGAACTTTATCCGTGTCAATGCACAGGAGCGTTTTTATGGAAAGCTGAAAGGCGTAGAAGAACCGGAGCAGAAGCGTAAAATTATCGGCGAGGAGTTTATCCGGGTTTTTGAGGAAGAAGCAAAGAAGATCGGAGCGGTAGATTTTCTGGTACAGGGAACCATTTATCCGGATGTGGTAGAGAGTGGTCTGGGCGGAGAATCAGCAGTGATTAAATCTCACCACAATGTCGGTGGTTTACCGGACTATGTAGATTTTAAGGAAATCATCGAGCCGTTGCGTGACTTGTTTAAGGATGAAGTACGCAAGGCGGGATTGGAATTGGGAATCCCGGAGCATCTGGTATTCCGTCAACCGTTCCCGGGACCGGGACTTGGTATCCGAATTATCGGTGAGGTCAATGCGGAGAAAGTGAAAATTGTGCAGGATGCGGATGCGATTTACAGAGAAGAGATTGCAAAAGCAGGTCTGGACAAGACGATAGGACAGTATTTTGCGGCACTTACGAATATGAGATCGGTGGGTGTCATGGGAGATGAGAGAACGTATGATTATGCGGTGGCTCTCAGAGCGGTGAATACGATTGACTTTATGACTGCGGAGGCGGCACAGATTCCTTATGAGGTGTTGAATGTGGTTATGAGCAGGATTATTAATGAGGTGCGTGGGGTGAATCGGGTAATGTACGATTTGACTAGTAAGCCGCCGGGGACGATTGAGTTTGAGTAGTAAACAGAGCTTCATAAATGGCGAAAACAAGCCATTTATGGGGCTTTTTCTTTTATCGTGATACCTATATGATACCTGTTTTGATAGTACCACAGATATTA
>CAKRJK010000173.1 GCA_934351705.1 uncultured Lachnospiraceae bacterium | reverse complement strand
ATTGCTGCCTCTGTCAGGACTTTTGTTGTCTCCTGGAAGGAAGCTGCTGACAAGAATGAGTTGGTTGCAAGTGCTGCTTTTGTGATACCGAGCAGTACCTGTTTTCCTTCTGCCTGTTCCTTGCCTTCTTCTTCTAATTTCTCGTTGATGTCGTCAAACTCTAAGGTGTCTACTAAAGTTCCCGGCAGTAACTGGGAATCTCCGTTGTCCTCGATGCGGATTTTCTTTAACATCTGACGAACAATTACCTCGATATGTTTATCGTTGATTTCTACACCTTGCAGACGATATACTCTCTGAACTTCCTGAAGCATGTAATCCTGTACTGCACGGACACCTTTGATCTTTAAGATGTCGTGTGGATTTACACTACCCTCTGTCAGCTCGTCACCTGCCTCTAAGATTGCTCCGTCCAAAATCTTGATACGGGAACCGTATGGAATCAGGTAAGTCTTAGTCTCGCCTGTCTCCTGGTTGGTAACGATAATCTCGCGTTTTTTCTTTGTATCTTTGATGGTTGCTACGCCGCCAAATTCTGTGATAATTGCAAGTCCTTTCGGTTTTCTTGCCTCAAACAACTCTTCGACACGAGGAAGACCTTGTGTAATATCGTCGCCGGCAACACCACCGGTATGGAACGTACGCATGGTAAGCTGTGTACCCGGCTCACCGATAGACTGTGCCGCAATAATACCGATTGCCTCTCCGACCTGTACTGCCTGACCGGTTGCCATGTTCGCACCGTAACATTTTGCACAGATACCAACGTGGGAACGACAGGTTAAAATAGTACGGATCTTCACTTTTGTGATCGGCTCGCCTTTCTCATCCACACCTTTGCTTACGACCTGTGCCGCACGTTTCGGTGTGATCATATGGTTCGCTTTTACGATCACATTGCCGTCTTTATCGCAAATTGTCTCGCATGCAAAACGTCCTGTGATACGATCCTGCAAGCTCTCAATCTCTTCTTTTCCGTCCATAAATGCTTTGACATACATTCCCGGAATTTCTTTTCCTGTATCCAGATTACAATCTGTCTCCCGGATACTCAACTCCTGTGATACATCTACCAGACGTCTTGTCAGGTAACCGGAATCGGCTGTACGCAAAGCGGTATCGGAAAGACCTTTACGAGCACCATGCGCTGACATGAAGTACTCCAATACGTCAAGACCTTCACGGAAGTTGGACTTGATCGGCAACTCGATTGTCTTACCGGTTGTATCTGCCATCAAACCACGCATACCTGCAAGCTGTTTAATCTGTTTATCGGAACCACGGGCTCCGGAATCTGCCATCATGAAGATGTTGTTATATTTATCCAATCCGGAAAGCAGTGCCTCGGTCAACTCGGCATCGGTATCTTTCCATGTCTCTACAACCTCTTTGTAACGCTCTTCCTCTGTTACAAGACCACGTTTGTAGTTCTTTGTGATACGGTCTACGGTATCCTGTGCCTGCTGGATCAATTCCGGTTTCTTTGCAGGTACGGTCATATCGGATACGGATACGGTCATCGCTGCTCTGGTGGAATATTTGTATCCCATTGCTTTGATGTCGTCTAATACTTCTGCTGTCTTGGTTGCTCCGTGAATGTTGATGACTTTCTCCAAAATCTGTTTTAAGCCTTTCTTTCCTACGTGGAAATCAACCTCTAACAACAGAGCATTTTCCGGTTTGCTTCTATCTACAAATCCCAAATCCTGCGGAAGAATCTCATTGAAAATCAATCTTCCGAGTGTTGTCTCAATATTGCCGACTACTTTTTCACCGTCTGCGGTAACTACTTCACGTCTTACCGTAATTTTCTGGTGAAGTGTAATGTCTCCGTTCTCGTAAGCGAGGATTGCATGATTAATTCCGTTGAACTTGTGTCCCATCAGATCATGCGGTGTACAGATTACTACGTGTTCTCCATCACCTGTGCTGAAGCGGATGTTGGTGTATTCACTGATCTCATCTGCTTCGATTGCTGCTTTTACTTCGTCTTTGTCTGCGTAAAGTTTTTCCGGCACTTCACTCAGATCAACTTCGCCTGTACGGTCGATCATCTTGCCCATGGTCAGGTAGTAGATACCAAGTACCATATCCTGTGAAGGAACGGCAACAGGACCACCATCGGACGGTTTCAACAGGTTGTTTGGTGAGAGCAGCATGAATCTACACTCAGCCTGTGCCTCTACGGATAACGGAAGATGGACAGCCATCTGGTCACCGTCGAAATCGGCGTTGTATGCGGTACATACTAACGGATGAAGTTTGATTGCTTTACCCTCTACCAGAATCGGCTCAAATGCCTGAATACCTAATCTGTGAAGTGTCGGGGCACGGTTTAACATAACCGGATGCTCTTTGATAACGTCTTCTAAGACATCCCATACTTCCGGCTGCAATTTCTCAACCATCTTCTTTGCACTCTTAATATTGTGTGCTGTTCCGTTTGCTACTAATTCTTTCATAACAAATGGTTTGAACAGCTCGATTGCCATCTCTTTTGGCAGACCGCACTGGTAAATCTTAAGTTCCGGTCCTACGACGATAACGGAACGTCCGGAATAATCGACACGTTTTCCGAGCAGGTTCTGACGGAAACGTCCGGATTTACCTTTTAACATATCGGAAAGAGATTTCAATGCACGGTTTCCAGGTCCGGTAACCGGTCTTCCTCTTCTTCCGTTGTCAATCAATGCGTCAACCGCCTCCTGAAGCATACGTTTCTCGTTGCGGACGATGATATCCGGTGCTCCGAGTTCTAACAATCTTCTCAAACGGTTATTTCTATTGATAATTCTACGATATAAGTCATTTAAATCGGATGTCGCAAAACGACCGCCGTCCAACTGTACCATCGGACGTAAATCCGGCGGGATAACAGGAATTGCATCCATGATCATCCATTCCGGTTTGTTGCCTGATTCACGGAATGCTTCGACAACCTCTAAACGTTTGATGATACGCGCTCTTCTCTGTCCGGTTGCGTCTTTTAAGCCTGCCTTTAACTCTGCGGCATCTTTCTCTAAGTCGATTGCCTGCAAGAGTTCTTTGACTGCCTCTGCCCCCATTCCTACACGGAACTCGCTGCCGTATTTTTCTCTTGCTTCCTGATATTCGTTCTCAGAAAGTACCTGTTTATACTGTAATTCTGTATTTCCTGCATCTAACACGATATAAGAAGCGAAGTACAATACTTTTTCCAGTGTTCTCGGAGATAAATCAAGGAGCAATCCCATACGGCTCGGGATTCCCTTGAAATACCAGATATGGGATACCGGAGCTGCAAGCTCGATATGTCCCATACGCTCTCTACGAACGCTTGCTTTTGTAATCTCAACGCCGCATCGGTCGCAGACTACACCTTTGTAACGGATTTTCTTATATTTACCGCAATGACATTCCCAGTCTTTGCTCGGTCCGAAAATCTTTTCGCAGAATAAACCGTCTTTTTCCGGTTTCAAAGTTCTATAGTTAATGGTTTCCGGTTTCTGCACTTCACCGCGAGACCATTTTCTGATTTGTTCCGGGGAAGCCAATCCGATTTTGATTGCATCAAAGGAAATCGGCTGGTATCCTTCGTTCATTTTATTCTCTGGCATTACGTTACTCCCTTCTTATAATTCTTCGTCAAAAGCAGATTCTTCTTCACTGTAAAATTCAGAATCTTCTTCCGGCTCTTCCTCAACGTCTACAAGTTCTTCACTCTCTTCGTCAAACTCCTGCTGGGTAAAGCCCATCTTTTCAAAGGTCTCACCATCTTCAAATGCATAGTTCTTATCGTTGCCGATTACTGCATTCAAATCTGTTTCGCCATATTCACTCGTTTCCATAATCTCAACTTCGGTATTATCGTCACGCAATACTTTGACATCCAATCCCAAAGATTGTAACTCTTTTAACAATACCTTGAATGACTCCGGTATTCCCGGTTCCGGAATGTTGGTTCCCTTGATGATCGCCTCGTAGGTCTTTACACGTCCTACAACGTCATCAGACTTCACAGTTAAGATTTCCTGTAAGGTATATGCTGCTCCGTATGCTTCCAGAGCCCAAACCTCCATCTCTCCAAAACGCTGTCCACCGAACTGTGCTTTACCACCGAGCGGCTGCTGTGTTACTAAGGAGTACGGACCGGTGGAACGTGCATGGATCTTATCGTCAACCAAGTGATGCAGTTTCAGATAATGCATGTGTCCGATGG
>CAKRJK010000172.1 GCA_934351705.1 uncultured Lachnospiraceae bacterium | reverse complement strand
ACGATATTGTAAAGAGAACGCTTCACCCGTTTTCCGACTGCTGTTTTTATGAGGGATTGATTTTAAAGGATATAGAAAAGAATAAAGATTTGTATTTAACGCACGGCCATCAGGCGGATTTTTTCAACTCCGTCCTGTGGCGTACCTCGCGTTTTCTGGTCCGCTATCTCTGGCGTCCGATGGAGCAGTTCGGCATACTTGATCCTACCAGTGCCGCCAAAAATTATCGTGTCAAAAAGAAAACGGAACGCAAATTGGAATCCTGGGCAAAGGCAAACCAAAAGATTCTGATTACGGGACACACACACCGACCGGTTCTCGGTTCTAAGGACAGTCCGTATTTTAACACCGGAAGCTGTGTTCATCCCCGCTGTATTACGTGTATCGAATTGCAGAACCGGACGCTTACTCTCGTCAAATGGACACTGGCGACCAAAGAGGACAGAACGCTTTTTGTCTCAAGAGAAGTTCTCGCCAGTCCGTGTTCCCTTGATTCTTTATGAAAATCGTTGTAAAAGGGGCTGCCACACTGTTGCTTTCCATCAGCCGGTGCGACAGCCCTTTCCTTAAACTTCCTTAAAATTCTTTTCGATTATAAATGCGAAGCGAAGCCCACAAAAGAATCCCTACAATGATAATTCCCACCACCGGACTGAGATACAAAAGGTATGTTCCCTGACTGTCCGTAATGGAAAAACCAAACTCTCTGATTGCCTTTGTCACGGCGATCACTGCGATTGCAACCAGCGCACCTACTCCGACCATATAGAGCCTGCTTTTTTCCGTTCCGTATTTTAAAACCAGCAGAATCCAGACTCCGCCCGTCAGCATGGAAATTACAAGTCCCATAACGATTCCCGCTATCAGGCTTTCCATAGAAAAAGTTTTCTGTATCGCAGTCACTATCAACGTGACCAGCACTCCCCATACGATTCCTGTCATCGAATAAATCAATGTGATCAAATACTTTTCAAGGACATAATCCTTTCTTGTACACGGCATGGTCAATGCGTATTTCTGCCAATTACTTTTTTCATCAAACGCACAGTTGGTGACTGCCATCGCTGCAGTAATAAACGCACACATGATGATATATCCTCCTGAGGAAATCTGTCCGTAAAAGCAAGCCGCCCAGATTACCAGTATCAGGATCATCCTCTTTGCATTGTGTCCTATGTTGTATAAATCGTTCCACAACAACCCTTTCATTTTGTTTCCCCTTTCACATATAAAAGCATAATCTCCTCAATCGTTGCCGCGTCTACTACCACATTTGGATATTTCTTTGCCATTTTTTCACGTTCCTCCACCAACACCTCATAGCTGTAATCCAATTTCCGATACGCAACAATATCCTGTTTTTCCATCTTCAAGAAATCTTCCTCTTTGCACTTCAAAAGACCATACTCATAAATCAACTCATCTTTTGTTTTGGAAAAAATCACTTTTCCCTCATGCAGGAACGTAATATAATCCGCAATTTTCTCTAAATCGGTAGTGATATGGGAAGATAACAAAATCGCATGATCCTCCTCCTGCACAAATTCCAGAAAAATGTCCAATATCTCATCCCTGATGACCGGGTCCAATCCGCTTGTCGGCTCATCCAGAATCAAAAGTTTTGCATGATGTGACATTGCAAATGCGAGGCATAGTTTTACCTGCATTCCCTTTGAAAATACTTTTACCTCTTTCTTTTTCGGCAGACTGAATCTGGTCAGATACTGCTCAAAGATTTGTGAATCCCAGTTTTTGTAGGATGCCTTTCCGATCTTTTCTATCTGTTCAACGGTCAACGTCTCATAAAAGTTGATCTCATCAAAGACCACTCCGATTTCTTCTTTGATATTTTTATTTTTTCCGACGTTCTCACATCCTAGCATATGTACTGTTCCGCTGTCCGCCCGAACTAAGTCGAGCATAATTTTCATCACAGTGCTTTTTCCTGCTCCGTTCTCTCCCACAATTCCCATAATCGTTCCTTTCGGGAGTGTCAGACTGACATCCTGTAACGAAAATCCCGGATAGCTTTTATTCAGATGTTCTACGCTCAAAGCTGCTTCCATCATTCTTCCTCCTCATAAAACAGCGTTATCAATTCGATTAATTTTTCTTGTCTGATTCCGCACTTCTTTGCAATATCAACTGCTTCTGCCAAGTGCATTTCAATACATTTTTGCTGTTCTTCCTGATAAAAATCTTTGTTGCTCGCCGATATGTAGCTTCCCTTTCCCACGGTTGTCTCGATAAAACCGTCTCTTTGCAGGTCCTCATATGCCCTTTGAACGGTAATCACACTGATATGCAAAGATTTCGCCAATGCCCGCATAGACGGTATCGGTTCTCCCTGCTTGAGTTCTCCGTTCATGACCATTGCCTTAATCTGAGAGGTGATCTGCTCGTAAATCGGCTTATTGGTATTAGAACTGATAATAATTTCCACTTTGTTACCTCCGGAATGTAATATAGTGTACTTATTTGATAAGTACACTATATTACATTCTATTTTATCTGTCAATCTTTATTCTGTTTTTTTATCCCTGCAGGTTTGCAATCTGTTTCACAAGGCTGTGCATTTCCTGCTTTGTCTGTGTGGCTCTGGCGGCTTCTAACACCTGTTTCTTTTCATCCTCTGTCATTCCGGCGAATTGTGCTAATGCCTGTTCGTTTTGTCCTAATGCGAAACTGAAGCCGATTGGCATATCTTCTCTCATTGACGTTTCCTCCTTATCTGCTCTCTTTTAGTCTGGACAAATACGGAGGATTTATTCGACATTCTGGCGAAGTTGTTTTGCTCTGTGTCGGGGCGGACGCTACAAAGCCGCCGCCCCGACACAGTGCAAAACAACTTCAATTACTTAAACTTATTGAAAATAGTTATCGATTCCGTTTGCGATTCCCTGCACCATTCTCTGTTGGAATGCAGCGTCCTGCATATTGGTATCGTCGGATGGGTTTGTCATATATCCCATCTCTATGATCGTGACCGGAACCGTACTCCAGTTGATTCCTGTCATGGTGTCTGATTTGACTACTCCCTGATTTCTAAGACCGGTTGCACTGCAATATGCGTCTATAATGCAACGGCTTAAGGACTGGCTTTGTGCCGCAAGGTTTCCGACATACGGATTGGAGGCTGACGGTGCTAATGTCATCGCTCCGCTCACGGAAGTATCATCTACGCCGTTTGCATGGATACGGACACTGATGTCTGCACCGACACTGCTTGCATACTCTGCACGTTCTTTGTTACTGATATTAACATCATTTGAAGTTCTCGTCATATAGACGGTATATCCGCGACTCTCCAGCTCGGCTTTTAACTGATTGGAGATATTCATCGTAAGCTGATACTCAGGTACACCGGTTGTTCTTCCCGTTGTTCCGCCCGTTACTCTTGCCTTCATGGTAGAGGAACCCGGACCGTTCGGTTCGGTGCTGCTGTCACCGCTGGATTGATGTCCCGGATCGATCACAATGACATGTCCACCTGTGACTTGCGGTGCCGGCTCTTCGGTTGTAAGATAAGCTGCACTCACATATCCTTCTTTTCCGTTGTAGGTTACCTTGTACCATTTTTCGGAAAAAGCACTGCTGGTAAGTTCTGTTCTCGGTGATAGCACGGCAAGTACCTCACTTGCGGTATTGTCTGCCGCACGAAAGTTTACTTTGGTGGTTGTCCAGACTGTCTGGCTTTGCTCCGTGTATACAATCTGCGGCTCCGGTATGCTCTCAGGTTCCGCAACCGGTTCTTCCTTTGGTTTTTCTTTGGTGGTTTTTTTCTGCTGCTGTGTCGTCTCGGTCTTTTGTGACTTTTGGTTGTCTGAATCATTTTTTTGATAGAAAAAAATACCTGTAATGACTGCTGCTATTACAACGACTGCTGCTATGATGATACCTATGGTTTTCTTTTGCTTCATGATGGAGTCCTTTCTGCTATTTTTGCAAATATGTATACCGTTATTTCTCACTATAGATTGTATTTCTACACTTTCATTCGTTTTATGTACTTTTGCAGCTCATTTTTCCTGTAAAAGCACCGTATCATAATACCATTTTTAACAGCATATTTCAACAATTCCAAATTAGGTGGGATCATATCTAATATAGGTTAATTTACTCCCTCTCTTTCTCCAATATAATCATCTTAAATGTGATATATACAAAAACACCCCCAGTAATCACTGGTGGCCAGGTAAAATT
>CAKRJK010000171.1 GCA_934351705.1 uncultured Lachnospiraceae bacterium | reverse complement strand
AATACCGTAGGAGTTGATCAATTCCGGAATACCGTGGTTGATCTCAGGATCAATATGGTACGGACGTCCTGCAAGGACAATTCCGCGTTTTCCGGTTTCCTCCAGGTAGCGGAGCGTTTCCTCGCCTTTTTTACGCATGTCATCTCTGGTGTGTGCAAGCTCTTCCCATGCAGCCTGTGCAGCACTTCGCACTTCCGTTTCGGAAATGGAAAATTCCTTTTTGAATTCTTCTTCCAAACGTTGGAACAAAGCCTCTTTGTTGCCAAACGACATAAACGGATTCAGAAAACGTACCTCACCGTTTGTAATCTCGTCTACGTTATTTTTGATATTTTCCGCATAAGAGGTTACAATCGGGCAGTTGTAATGGTTATTTGCATCCTCAAACTCCTGTCTTTCATACGGAATACAAGGGTAGAAGATAAAGTCTACGTTTTGGTCGATCAGCCATTTCACATGACCGTGTGCGAGTTTTGCCGGATAGCATTCCGACTCGCTTGGGATCGATTCAATACCCAGCTCGTAAATTTTTCTGGTAGAGGCAGGGGAGAGTACTGTCCGAAAACCGAGTTCACGGAAAAAGACTGCCCAGAACGGATAGTTTTCATAAAAGTTCAACACTCTCGGAATGCCCACCGTACCGCGTACCGCTTTTTCTTCTGAGAGCGGTTCGTACTCAAAAATACGATGTAACTTATATTCAAACAGATTCGGGATCTGTTCTTTGTTCTTTTCTTTGCCGAGTCCACGCTCGCAGCGGTTTCCGGTAATATAGGAACGGTTTCCGCTGAAACGGTTGATGGTCAGAAGGCAATGGTTGGTACAACCCTGACATCTTGTGAGTTTGGTGTCAAAAGTCAGGTTGCAGATTTCCTCGATGGAAAGCATAGAGGAAGTATGTCCTTCTTCATAGCGTTCTCTTGCGATCAACGCCGCACCGAAAGCACCCATGATGCCGGCAATGTCAGGGCGGACTGCCTCACAGCCGGAAATCTTTTCAAAGCTGCGGAGAACGGCGTCATTATAAAAAGTACCGCCTTGTACTACGACATTTTTACCTAAGTCGGAGGCGTCCGATAATTTGATAACTTTAAATAAAGCGTTCTTGATAACGGAGTAAGCAAGACCGGACGAAATATCTGCGACGGTTGCTCCTTCTTTTTGTGCCTGTTTTACTTTGGAATTCATAAATACCGTACAACGGGTACCAAGATCGATCGGATTTTTGGCAAACAAAGCCTCCTTTGCGAAGTCACGTACATCATAGTTCAAAGATTTTGCAAAGGTTTCGATAAAGGAACCGCAGCCGGAGGAACAAGCCTCGTTGAGCTGAACGCTGTCTACGGTCTGGTTTTTAATGCGGATACATTTCATATCCTGTCCGCCGATGTCTAAGATACAGTCGACATCCGGGTTAAAATAAGCAGCGGCATAATAGTGGGAAACGGTCTCCACTTCGCCGTCATCTAACTGTAAGGCAGACTGGATCAACGCCTCACCGTATCCGGTAGAGCAGGAATATACAATCTTGGCATCTTCCGGTAATAATGTATGAATTTCTTTGATGGATCGGATCGTGGTCGCAAGAGGGCTGCCGTTGTTATTGTCGTAAAACGAATAAAGCAAAGAGCCGTCCTCACCGACGAGAGCAACCTTTGTCGTGGTGGAACCCGCATCAATTCCAAGATAGCAGTTGCCCTTATAGGAGGCTAAATCGGAGGTCGGTACGTGGTTGTTTCCGTGACGTTTGATAAAATCGTCGTATTCCTGCTCGGAGGCAAAAAGCGGCTCCATACGCTCAACTTCAAATTCCATATGAATCTGGGAGGAAAGCATTTTGAGCAGGTTGCGCAATGTGGTTGTGTTGTCTTCTTTATAATTCAGTGCAGAGCCGATTGCTGCAAAAAGGTGGGAATTGGATGGAGTGATCGCATGCTCTTTGTCCAAATTCAAAGTGCGGATAAAGGATGCCTTTAATTCGGATAAAAAGTGGAGCGGTCCGCCTAAGAAAGCAACATGACCGCGGATCGGTTTTCCGCAGGCAAGTCCGCTGATCGTCTGGTTGACAACCGCCTGAAAAATAGAAGCGGACAAATCCTCTTTTGTAGCTCCCTCGTTGATCAACGGCTGAATGTCTGTCTTGGCAAATACACCGCATCTTGCGGCAATCGGATAGATTGCTTTGTAATTTTTTGCGTACTCATTTAATCCCATGGCATCTGTCTGGATCAAAGAAGCCATCTGGTCAATAAAAGAGCCTGTACCTCCGGCACAGATTCCGTTCATTCTTTGCTCGACATTACCGCCCTCAAAGTAAATGATTTTTGCGTCCTCGCCGCCAAGCTCAATGGCAACATCCGTCTCAGGGGCATAATGCTCCAAAGCAGTCGAAACAGAGATTACCTCCTGTACAAAAGGAATCTGTAAATGCTTTGCAAGTGTCAGACCGCCGGAGCCGGTGATCATAGGAGCAAGCTGCATGTTTCCTTCCTGACGATAAGCCTTTTCCAAAAGAGCACTCAAAGTCTCCTGGATATTCGCAAAATGTCTCTCGTAATCAGAAAAAACGAGTTCGCTATTTTCATCTAAAATTGCTATTTTTACGGTTGTAGAACCAATGTCAATACCGAGTTTGTATAGCTGTTGATTTTCCATATCATACCACCTATTATTTCCTATTAAATATTGTACTTTCTAAAACATACCCATTCTACGACAGGAAGTGACAAAAAACAACCCCTTTTTTCGCAGAATTCTAAAGATTTTGTGAAGATTCTGTGCATTCATTGACAAACAAATATCGAAAAATTATAATGATTAGAACAATGAGAGAATGAGGTGTATTATGAATTGGTTAAATAAATGGGAGCGAAAGCTCGGAAAGTTCGCAATTCCGAATCTGAGTCTTTGGATTGTTATAACATATGCAATCGGTTATGTAATGATGTTTACAAAGTCAACAAGACTTTTATTGTCTTATATGACATTAGAGCCGTACTATGTCTTAAAAGGGCAGGTATGGAGACTGATTACGTGGATTTTTATTCCGCCGAGCAATACGAGTATGTTCTGGTATATCCTTCTGCTCTTGGTGTTTTATTCTTTCGGAACATCTTTGGAGAGAACGTGGGGAACATTCCGTTATAATGTGTACATTTTCAGCGGCTTGCTCTTTACGGCAATCGGGGCATTTGTGATTTACGGAATTTATTGTGCAATGGGTTATCCGGCATCTACGATACAGGGAATCGGTCTTCATGTTACGACTTATTATATTTACATGAGTATCTTTTTGGCACTTGCGGTATGTTATCCGGATATGCAACTTTTGGTTTACTTTATCATCCCTGTTCGAATGAAATGGATGGCATATCTTTATGTGGCATTCATGGCACTGGAGTTTATCCAGACGAATATCCCGGGAAGAGTTTCTATGGTGGCGTCCTTGCTGAACTTTATTATTTTCTATCTGTCTACCAGAAACTACAAGAGAGTATCGCCGAAAGAGGTACACAGAAGAAGAGAGTTTCATCGTCAGACAGAGCGTCCGCAGGGGTATACAAATGCAGGTGGAGTTGTGACGAAGCATAAATGTGCAGTCTGCGGAAGAACGGAGTTGGATGATCCGACGCTGGAGTTCCGGTTTTGTTCGAAATGCGATGGGAATTATGAGTATTGTCAGGAGCATTTGTTTACGCACCAGCATGTGCAGAGGCATTAGGTGGGGCGAGGGTAAAAAGGGCCGCGGGTGATGTACGGTGGTTTATGCAGAGCGGGGACTTTTTAGTGGCAGTAATAGATGTGAAAACAAACGCGGTCAAACCGCAGTATCAGAAACTCGGCACTTGCGTGCCTCAGACAGTCTGATACTGCGGTTTGCGTTTGTTTTCGCATCTATAACTGCCACACAAAAGTCCTCGAAACTGTCATAAACCACCGTACATCACCCGCTAACTTTTTATGGCGTCGGGAGTAGGTGTGTGGTGGGACTTTTGGGGTGAGGGACGTAAGAGAAAGTACGGATGTAGCGTTAGTGCCATCGCCGTCCGAATTACGATGCGACCAAGACTGTACTTGTCCGGGAGAGGCGAATGTTGTAGGAGTTTAGAGAGAGGAGGATTTCAGCAAGGACAGCAACTTCCGTACAAGGATGTACGGAAGAGATTCCGCCGAGCCCGGATGGCGAGTCGGAATCGGTTGCGTCCGTCGCCTATCCACTCCCACC
>CAKRJK010000170.1 GCA_934351705.1 uncultured Lachnospiraceae bacterium | reverse complement strand
ATCGTATAGAATGATTTAGAAAAAGAAAGGATTTTATTATGGGAAAGCAACAAGAAAATGCAGCGAATGAGGAAGATATGTTTGTAAGCCTGTCTATGGATGACGGCTCTGAAGTAGAATGCAAGATTCTTACCATTTTTGAAGTGACGGAGCAGAATTACATCGCTCTGATTCCGCTGGACGAAAACGGAAACGAGAATGAGGACGGTGAGGTATACATCTATCGCTATTTTGAAGATGAGGAAGGCAACCCTTATCTGGAGAACATTGAGACAGACGAAGAATACGATGCCGTATCCGACCGTTTTGATGAACTGCTTGATGAAGCAGAGTTTGAGGACATGGTCTAGAGTCCTGCCTCTTTGATAAACCTGGAGATTTCTATCAGCTTACCGTTGTACTCTTTTACAGAAGTTAAATAAAGATTAGATTTTGCACGTGTCATGCCGACATAGAACATACGCCGTTCTTCTTCCACTTCGTGGTCGAGGACGGCTTTTTTGTACGGCATGATCTGTTCGTTCACGTCGATGATATAGACACACTCATATTCTAACCCTTTTGCACTGTGCAGCGTTGCAAGTGCAATGCCGTCGGACGGGTTTCTCTGCTTCTTTGCCAACTCCTCCAACTCCTTTTTGTATTCCTGCATATGCAAAAACCATGCCTCATAGGATTCATATTCTTTTGCACTTTGCTGCAGTTCCTCCAAAATCTCCATCAGGTCTTCCGCTTTCATATGACGATATTCGGCATATTCCGCGACAAAATCATCATAACCGATTCCGTGGCGGATATAATTCATCGCGGCATACGGCTTCATTCCGGCTAACATTTTGATGTCGTATTCCAGCCGCTCGATCCTCTCGGCGATCCAATACTGTTCTTCATAGTATTTTTCCCAGACATCAAACGCAACGTAAGCCTCCTCCAGGCTGTCCCTTCCGATATAGCGTTTCGGACGGTTCATGATCCTAAGAAAATCTTTCCGCTCACGGCTTCCCCTTGCAATCTCTATATAGGCAAAAATATCCTTCGCAATCCAATGCTCGTAAATATTTGGAATCTTGTCTTTTGAGACAAATGGTATATTATGATTTAACAACTGCTCTATCAAAATCCTCGGCTGTGTGTTCGTGCGGTATAAAACAGCAATCTCCTGATACGGGATTCCCTGCTCTAACTTGCTTTTTATATCTGCAATGACCGCCTCGCTCTCCTCCCACTGGTTTTTGTACATCCGAAAGCAGATTTCTTCTCCGGCATCACGATCTGCCTGAATCTTCTTTGGAAAACGTGTCCGGTTATACGAGATCAACCTGCCCGCCCGCTCTATGATCCTGCCTTTTGACCGGTAATTGACATCCAGCAGAATTTCTTCTACATTTGGGTAGTCTTTCTTAAAACTTAACATAATTTCCGGCTTCGCACCGCGAAATCTATAGATAGATTGGTCATCATCTCCAACAACAAAAAGATTGTCCTGCGGCTTTGCAAGCATTTTCACAATCTCATATTGCAGTTTGTTAATGTCTTGAAACTCATCGATCAGAATATAGGAAAACTGTTTTTGCCAGAGTGCCAGAATATCCGGTCTCTCCCGAAACAGCTCATAGGTATATACCAGCATATCATCAAAGTCAATCAGTCTTGCACGTGTCATTCTCTGCTCATATTCCCGATAAATCCTGCGGAATACGTCCTCTGCACAGTTCTTGGCATAGTAATGCTCAATGGCAATTCCCTCATTTTTTACCAGACTGATCTCTGCGAGCAGATTGCTCATAAATTCTGTCTCATCCTCATACTCAAGCTGCATTCTGCTTATGATTTCCCGCAAAAGCTGATATTTGTGTTCTTCTCTGATAATGTTTTGTGCGGTATAGTGATATGCATTTTTGAGTACAGAAAAGAAAACCGCATGGAAAGTCCCAAAGGTAACGGGATACTTCTCTCCCTCTGTCAGCTTATAAAAACGCTCCCTCATCTCGGTTGCCGCTGCTTTTGTGAAAGTGATGACTAAAATCCGCTCCGGTGCGATCTGTTCGTGTTCTATTAAATTTTTGACTCTGTGGGTAATGACAAGAGTTTTCCCGCTTCCCGGACCGGCAAGGATAAGTGCCGGTCCTTCCTTGTGGGAAATAGCCTTTGATTGTGATTTATTAAAAGACGTTTTCATTAATTTTGTATTTCACGCTCCAATTTTTCAATTGCCGCTTTGATTCTCGCAATCGATTCCTCTTTTCCAAGAACCTCCATTAACTCTGTCGCTCCGCCCGGTGTCATCTGTTTTCCTGAAACTGCGGTACGGATTGGCCACATAACATAACCGTTTTTGCATTCTTTCTTTGCAACATAGTCACACAACATGGCATACAGGGCATCGTTGGTATAATCCTCCTGCTCCTCTAAGCACGGTAAGCTTTCTTTTAATACTTCCAGCGAACTTTCCGGTGTTGTCTTCATCTTCTTGTGTGCGTACATGGAAATGTCATACTCCGGTACTGCCTCGAAGAAATCTACATGATCTGCAATATCCGGGAATACCTCAATTCTGGTCTTGACCATATTGGCAATTTTTTTCAGATCATAATCTTTTGTAATGACTTTCTTTAAATACGGCTCTGCCTGCTCATAAAATTCTTCGGCATCCATTGCCTTTAAGTATTCTCCGTTCATCCAACGCAGTTTTACAATATCAAATACCGCCGGTGATTTGCTGATTCTGTGATAATCAAACTCTTTGATCAATTCCTCTAAGCTGAAAATCTCCCGATTGTCTTCCGGGCTCCAGCCCAGCAATGCAATATAATTCACGATTGCTTTCGGTAAAAATCCCTGATCCAGCAAATCTTCAAAAGAAGCATGTCCGCTTCGCTTGCTTAATTTTTTGTGATTTTCATCGGTAATCAACGGCAGATGAATGTAAACCGGTGACTCCCAGCCGAATGCATCGTATAATCTCTGATACTTCGGTGCGGAGGAAAGGTATTCATTTCCTCTTACGACGTGTGTAATGTTCATGGTATGGTCATCTACCACATTTGCAAAATTGTAGGTCGGGTATCCGTCCGATTTAATCAGAATCATATCGTCTAATTCCGCATTGTCCACGGTAATATCTCCGTACAACTCATCATGAAAAGTGGTCGTTCCCTCCATCGGAATGTTCTGGCGGATGACAAACGGCTTTCCTGCCGCAAGATTTGCCTCCACTTCCTCTTTTGACAGCTTTAAGCAATGTTTATCATACATGATGATCTCTTTGCCCTCTACGACCTCGGTACGAATGGATTCCAACCGTTCCTTGTCACAGAAGCAATAATATGCCTCGCCCTTTTCAACAAGCTGCTTTGCATGTTCCATATAGATTCCAGTCTTCATACGCTCGCTCTGGACATAAGGTCCGTAACCGCCGTCTTTATCCGGTCCCTCATCGTGTATCAGTCCTGCCGTTTCCATTGTATGGTAAATAATCTCAGTTGCACCCTCTACATAACGCTCCTGATCCGTATCCTCAATACGAAGCATAAAATCTCCGCCCTCGTGCTTTGCAATCAAAAACTCATACAAAGCCGAACGCAGATTACCTACGTGCATCTTTCCTGTTGGACTCGGAGCATATCGGGTTCTTACTTTTGACATGGTCAATTCCTCTTTTCTTCTCATTTTCTCTTATTAATTTCTATCCTGTAACAGATGTTTTTATTATATCTCTTATTCCTAATAATGTCCCGCAAGTATCAACGTATCGCAAATGTACAAATATGCTCATGTTTTGTTTCAATTTTGAAAAACTTTAGAAGTTCTTGAATTTCGCCCACCAACAGTAACTTCCGTACACGGATGTACGGAAGAGATGCAGCCGAGCCCGGACGGCGAGTCTGCATCGGTTGCGTCCGTTTCCAAAAACTCTCCCGAAATTCCCAGAACTTCTTAGTTTTGAAAACTCAAACAAAACATGAGTATATTTGTACATCCTCCAATACCAAACAACTTGCAGAACACGCCCACTTCCATAATAAAAAGCACCATGAATTATTATATACCATTCACGGTGCCTTTTTCAACCATAGGATTCCATTTTATCGCGTATTGCCATTCAAATTGGTAATGCTCAGCCTCAGGTCATTCCGCCCTGTAACGCCGTTCAAGTTTGTGATTGGAAACTTATAATCGTCGTTTCCCGTCAATCCGTTCATATTCGTAATATTGAATTTCAAATCATCGCGGTAAGTCATCC
>CAKRJK010000169.1 GCA_934351705.1 uncultured Lachnospiraceae bacterium | reverse complement strand
GTATGAACCATACCGATTTCACTGACTGCTGCCAGTGCGTCCATCGTCGGTGTGTTTGCATATTCTAACGGTGTCTTATTTCCGAGTTCTTCTATCGGCTTATCTGCCATTCCGTCTCCTAAAACTACAATATATTTCAATTAAAACGCCTCCTAGCCCATACGAATCATCTGAAGCACATCACCTAACTGCTCTGCTTTTTTGAGGTATTCTTCTTCACTCATCTTCTCTGTCACAAAAGCGGTTTCTTCCGTTGCTTCTTTGATTTTAATTAATGCAATATTTCCGAATACTTCTTTTGCGTCCATCTCGCTCTTTGTTGTTCTCACGAAATAGCTGTTTTCAATCTTTTTATAATCCAGAAGTGTCTGTTTTTCATCACTGTAACTGATCATGATATTGCGGTGTAAATGTTTTACGATGTCTACAATATCCGCTGCAACCGCACTTGCTGTTGGCAGCTTTCCTGCTCCGCTTCCGTAAAACATAGCGTCACCTAACATATTGCCGTGTACAAAGATCGCATTGAACACATCATTGACATTTCCGAGAGGATGCTCTTCGCCAAGTAAAAACGGTGCGACTAATGCACAGTAATTACCCTCAACCAGTCTGCTGGTTGCAAGCAATTTGATAGAACGTCCCATTGCTTTTGCATAGGCAATGTCTATCGGAGTGATCTTGGAAATTCCCTCTGTGTGAATCTCTTCAAAATCAACTGTTTTTCCACATACAAGCGATGTTAAAATTGCAATTTTACGACATGCGTCATATCCTTCTACGTCCGCAGTCGGATCTGCCTCTGCATAGCCTTTTGCCTGTGCGTCTTTTAACACTTCGTTATAATCGGAACCCTCTGTGCTCATCTTTGTGAGCATATAATTGGTAGTTCCATTCAAGATACCTGTGATCTCCTCTACAATGTCCGCTGTCAGTGAAGTGATCAACGGGCGGATGATTGGGATTCCGCCTCCGACACTCGCCTCAAACAAGAAATTGATGTCTTTTTCTTTTGCGATTTTTAGAAGCTCCGCTCCGTGTTTTGCAACCAATGCCTTATTTGAAGTGGTAACATGCTTTCCTGCAAGAAGTGCCGCTTTTACAAAGGTGTAGGCAGGCTCAACTCCGCCCATGGCCTCTACAACTACCATGACTTCCGGATCATTTTCAATCACCTTGTAATCATGAACGATTTTTTCCTGAATCGGATCATTCGGAAAATCCCTTAAATCCAATACATATTTTACTTCAATTTCCTGTCCGGCTGTCTGGGTAATGTGGTCTTTGTTTCTCTCTAAGACCTCTACCACTCCCGAACCGATTGTTCCGTATCCTAATACTGCAACCTTAACCATTTTTTCACTCCCTAGCTAGTATTTTTAAATAATGAATTCCTGTGTGCGACTCGATGGTTTCTGTCATCTTCGTGACATCGCCTGTCTCCGGTAAGACATCCACACTCAGGGTTAATGACGCGATTCCGTTGACCGGTATACTCTGATGAATCGTCAAAATGTTTGCATGATATTCCGCTACTGTCTTTAACACAACTGATAACAATCCCGGTTCATCATCCATCTGAATGACCATTGTAATCGTCTTTCCTTTGGAATTTTCGTGAAACGGAAATATATCATCCTTATATTTGTAAAAAGAACTTCTGCTGATTCCCACCCGCTCGATTGCTTCCTGAACGGACACAACCTTCTCGGATTCTAACAACCGTTTCGCCTCCACGACACGGAGTAGTACCTCGGGAACTGCTTTTTCTTTTAAGACAAAGTATGAAACCTTTTCTTCCATTTTACTTCTCCTCTGTTTGCGTCAGAAACACAACTGTTCTCGCAAGAAAGATAGTACCACATTTGCACCTCGCTTTGCAACCTCTTTTTTGGATATATTTTCTCAATATCTAATGTCCGTGCGGCTTTCTGTCGAGATACTCATTTTCTTTCTTGCGGTCTGCATACAATAAATCCGCAAACACGATGATCAGCGGTATCATTGCTACCCAGATTGCCTTGCCCAAAAAGAATCTGCACAAAACGGTTGACAGGATACCTCCTGCGACAAATAAAAGCAGCATTTCCAGGTGGATTGTCAGTCTTTTGATATGTTCTCCCTCTCCGTGCTTATGTATGGTTTTTACAATGGCAATACCCGTCTGACGCAGATGGTTGGTACAAAAAGTAGTTGCCATCGGGATTCCCTGTGCCTGACGGAACGTATTGTACTGCATGGAACAGATAAAGTTGATTGCCACCTGCGAAATTTGAAACGGTGCCGTTTCCGGCAAAAAGCCAAGTCCGAACACTACGATGATTTCTATTAAAATTAACCAGGTATCCCAGCGAACACCATGTTTTTGTTTGATTGGTTTTGGAACTGCCTCCGAGACGATTGCACCTAAAAGGTACGCACTCATCGGAATAAAATAGTACAGTGCATGTCTCCACTGTCCGTTTCCGATTGCCATAGCAAACAACACAAAGTTTGCCGTCTGTGCATTACAAAACACTCCGCCCCGAATGGAATATGTGTATGCACCGTAGATTCCCCCCACAAACATCAGTACCGCAAAAACCCATCTCTTCTCACATTCCAAATACGCTTCTTCTTCCAGTACCATATTTGATTCCTCCTTATCACAGTCCACAAAATCCGAAATGTTTCTCCTTTTACGTTTCATACGGATATTGCAGAATAAAATAATAGATAGTTCTGTGGTATCCACAGCCCTATCTATTATAGACTCGCTATTATTTTAATGCAATCCATTTTAGGTAAGCATTGATAAACAAATCAATCTTTCCGTCTAACACACTGTCTGCATTTCCCGTTTCTTCGTTTGTGCGATGGTCTTTGACCATTGTATACGGCTGCAACACATAGGAACGTATCTGGTTTCCCCAGCCTATCTCTGTGACATTTCCGCGAATGTCTGCCGCCTTTTTCGCATTCTCCTCCTGTTTTAAAAGATATAGTTTTGCCTTTAACATCTGCATTGCCTTATCTTTATTCATGTGCTGGGAACGCTCATTCTGACATTGCACTACTATACCCGTCGGCAAATGCGTAATTCGGATTGCCGAGGACGTCTTATTAATGTGCTGTCCACCTGCACCAGAAGAACGGTAGGTGTCGATCCGCAATTCGTCCTCATTGATCTCAATGTCGATGTCCTCCTCGATATCCGGCATAACATCACAGGATACAAAAGAAGTCTGTCTTTTTCCTGCCGCATTAAACGGTGAAATCCGAACCAGACGATGTACACCTTTTTCGGATTTGAGATACCCGTAAGCATTCTCGCCGCTAATCTGAAATGTGATGGATTTAATCCCTGCCTCATCACCGTCCAGAGAATCCAATACTTCTAACTGATAGCCTTTGTCCGATGCCCATCTGCTGTACATACGGAATAACATTGCCGCCCAGTCACAGGATTCTGTTCCGCCCGCACCCGCGTGGAGGGAGAGGATCGCATCATTTTTATCATACTCACCCGACAATAATGTTTTTATCCGAATGTTGTCAAAATTCTTCTCAAACTCCTGAAGCTCCTCTTCTATCTCCGAGATAACGGACGCATCGTTTTCCTCATATCCCATCTCGATCAGAGTCTCAATATCTTCATATTGGCTCTCAAGTCCGTGATAAATTTCTACATCGTCCTTGTAGCTTTTGAGTTCTTTCATCTTTTTCTGCGACAACTCTGTATCATCCCAGAAATTCGGAGCTTCCATTTCACGCTCCATTTCTTCGATCCGCTTTTCCTTATTTGCTAAGTCAAAGTGAATCCCTCACTTCACATAAAGGTTCCTTATAATTGTTCAAAGTCACTTTGAACTGGTCTAATTCTACCAACATGCCACCTTCTTTCTTTTTATTTACATATCAGATTTCAAAATCTCCAATGCTTTTTGAATCTGATTGTCTTTACTCTTATCATAATCTGCGTCTTTGTCTCCGCTGTATTCATATTCCAACTCCACATCCGGCTCGATTCCTTTTTTATGGATGTAGTTTCCTTTCGGAGTATAGTACTTTGCAGTTGTGAGCTTGATCGCACTTCCGTCATTGAGTTGTTTTACGGTCTGCACGATTCCCTTACCGAAACTCTTGGTTCCGATCAGTGTTCCGTATTCGTAGTCTTTGATCGCTCCCGCAAAAATCTCAGATGCACTCGCACTGTTACCGTTGATCAAAACCGCCATCGGAATCTCCATCTTATGCTCCTCATCCGAGGTATATGTCTG
>CAKRJK010000168.1 GCA_934351705.1 uncultured Lachnospiraceae bacterium | reverse complement strand
CTGCTGAAATGCCTCCTGTGCAAGCGATTCTTCGAGTTTAATTGCAAAATACTGTCTGGTCAGACTCTCTAAAAAAGCCAGCGACGCAAAAAAACGATCCATTGTCGTTGTCTTTAACTCTTCCGGAAAGATCGTCTGATCGGCATCACAATCGGTGACCACTGCCTGTACCACCCAGCAGGCAAGAAGCTCGCCTCCGACACGGATTGCCACTCCGCACATTTTCAGATCATCTTCTTCAAACTCTTCCTCTACAACGTCCTCTATACAGCTCTCCTTAATTTTTTTCATCAGACTTTGCCATTTATCCTGTGCAATCCGGTTGTTCAGGTAATCTTTCTCCTCTGCACTTCCGTATGCTTCTGTCAACGGCTTTCCGTTTTTATCTAAGCAGACACAATATACATGATTTGCAGGACAAAAACGATCCTGAAGTATCTGCAGCATATTGCAATCCAGCAAAAATTCTTCGTATTCTGTTTTGACTGCATTCTCCCTGTTTGAAGTCGGCATAATCACTGTTACTCCTTTACCTCGATAATCAATAAATAGTATCCCTCTTTCTCCCGGATACAATATTCCTTTTGCAGTTTAAACTCCTCCTGCAAACGAAGCTGTTTTTTCACAAACCCCAACTCATTCGTATAAAGAACCATGATTCCTCCCCGCCTTACGATCGTCTTTGCCTTTTCAAAGAAATTCCGGTAAAAATCGTCCTGTTCATCCTTTGTCTTTTTTCCTCTTGCCGGCATATTTGCGATCAACTCGTCAAATCGGTCTCTATGTGTAAAATCAAAAAAATCCCTGTGGATATAATGAATGTTCTCTCCTGCCAGTTCCGTGTTCTCTCTGGCTCCCAAAATCGCCTCGCCATACGTGTCCACGCCATACATTGCCCTCGCCGTGCACACCCTTTTACGCTCTATGAGCATCGTTCCCACGCCGCAAAACGGATCGAGTACACACGCGTCCTCACTCAGATACGGTTTTGCCAGACGCATAAGCAATGCCGCCTGTGCCGGATGTATGGATACCGGAAGTGCATTTTTGCGATAGGAAAACCGTTTCATCGGCAACGTGTAAAATTTAAGATAAGGAACGAATTCACCCTGGCGGTTCTCTATCAGTCTTATCTCTGTCTCATAGTGGTCTTTTGCGTTAATCCATTGATGTCCGCTCACGTTTTCCAATGCGGCAGATACCTTTTTTAACAATGTATTCTTTTCTTTGATATCCATTCCCGATAAAATATTCAGTCTGAAATAATACGGAGCCTCTCCTTCCAGATGTTCGTGCAACAGCGTATCCAGATCACTCTGATACAATGCCTGTGCTATTTTCTCTGCGTCTTTCGGCAACACCTCGCTGCTGTGTATCGGAAAAAGAATTTCCCGGAATGTGCGTATGGAAAGCAAAGGCTTTAGCTGTTTTGTCTGCACCTTAACTCCGCTTTGCGAGATCTTGACTTTGGCACCGCGAATCTGCTCCGCCGTGATATTTGCATATCCTTTGTCTGTGGTCAGCACCACTTCGGATGCGGTTTCGTAGCCGCAAAAAGCATGCCTTTTTTGTCCTTCTTCTTTTCGGATCAGACGCTCTAACTCCCGCAGTTCTTCTGAGCGGTGCTTTGCATTCTCGTTAGATATGTCCTCTTCCAAAAGCTCCCGGTACCGCTCCTTTAGAAGGAAAAGATATTCCTTGCAGGAAAAGTTCTGCATTGCTTTTAAATAGCTACTCTTTACAAACAACTGTGTTTCTTCTGTGTATGCCTGATATAAGTCATCTGCCAGATCGCTCTTTTGCAGTTCTCCAATGAGTAGTGCCGCATTTTTTCGCACTTTTGCGTCCTCATTTTTTAAAAATGCTCTCCAAAGAGAATCCTCCGTCTCTTCCTTCACGGATTGCTTCTTTGATGTGTCATTTCTGATTTCTTCTTTGATATGTATTAGATTCTGACGTATATTTTTTTGTTCTTTGAGTTCTTCTAAATATTCTTTCATGCCATTTCACCTAACATCAATTCTACTTGATTTTTAGGGGCTTGGCAAGGGATTTTAATTTGTCTGCGGTTCGACACCGTATTTTTCAATATAGCGGTTGACGCGGTCCAGAAAGTCATTCCACTGATCTTCGTTTTTGACATAGTAAAGCGGACATTCTTTTCCCGTCACATCATAGTGGCGAATGACATCCTTCGTTGTCAGACCGTACCGCCCCATAAGCCACGCCGTCAGCTCCACCAGTGACTGTTCCGTTTCCGGATTGAATTTTCCCGTCTTATCCTCATGACAGCACTCGATCGCGATTGTGTCCGAATTGCGTTCGTTCGAGGCGTATGCGATCTCTTTGCACGGAATGCACTGTACGATCTCTCCATCCAGACCGATCACAAAATGAGCACTCGCTTTTGTCAGATGAGAATCTTTTAAACCGTTAAAATAATCTCTGTTCTGCTTTGCCGTTGTCCCCGGATTTGCCGTGTAATGAATGACAATCCCGTTTACTGTTTTCAATGCACTTCCCGGTCTGGAGTATTCGTTGATGTCCAATAAATCTACGGTATAATCCGGTGCATTTTCGATAATTTTCGCCGGATAAGTCTCCGCAGACGCCGCATGGCTGTCACGAATCTTACAAACAGTAAAGAAAACTCCTGCCATAAGCAGTACTGCAACGGTAATGATTACGGTTCTTCTAAAAAGCTCCCGCTGTCTTTTCTTTTTTGCCTGTTCTCTTCGCAGTTGACGCAGACTCTCCCGTCTGCGTCTTTCCATTTCTTCTTCTGATAACATAAAAATGCCGACTCCTTTGATGTCTTCTTGCGAATATGACTTCATTATACATCAGGCGTCGACATTTTTTGTATACATTTTCTTAAATTTTTCTAAACATTGAGTTCATCCCATAATTTTTTGTACAAATCTTCTCTTCTGTCACCTTTAGAGGAAAAGAAGCCGCGAAAACTTTTTGATTCGTTTTCTATATCATAGCAAAGGAGTCTCTCCCACTCGCCGTCTGCATTGTTTACCCACAAAATCTCCGGCTCTAACCGATCCCCTCTCGGATCGATCAACATGCTGTGACCGTTATAGAAGATTCCTCCGATGTCTCCGACACAGTTGATTCCTGCCATATAGCATTGATTCTCCACCGCTCTTGCCTTTAACAGACAATTCCACTGGTCAATCCTGGATGCCGGCCAGTTGGCGGGTACGACAATAAAATCTGCCCGTTTGCTCAATGCGGAATATAACTCCGGAAACCGCAGGTCATAACAGATGGTGTTTCCGACGGTGAATCCTTCAAACTCCGCAAACGAAAGGCTCTCCCCGCCCTCAACGTAGCGTTCTTCTCTTGCATAGCTGAACGGATGAATCTTGGCGTAATCGGTCAGAATCTCACCGTCCGGACGCATGATCGTGTAGTGGTTTCTGCATTTTCCGTTGACTTGCTTTGCCCACCCGAATCCTACGGTAATATTTCCTTTTTGTATGATACTTCGCATGGCGTGAAGTGTTTCCTCGTGTTCTTCCCCATGCTTCATAACCTCCGCCGAAAAACCGGTAAAACTCATTTCGGGAAACAGGACTAAGTCTGCACTTTTATCGCAGCGTCTTAGAATCTCCTCTGCCTTTTGTAAATTTGCCTCGCGGTTTTCCCATATAATTTTGACTTGTGCCAATACGACTTTCATGCTGATCCTTCTTTATAATTTCTTGATTCTCTCTAATGCCGCAAGCGTGTTCTCATAACTTCCGAATGCGGTCAGTCTGAAATACCCCTCTCCGCTCGGTCCGAATCCCGAACCCGGTGTGCCGACGATATTTGCATTTTCCAACAAGTAATCAAAGAAATCCCATGATGTCATGTCCTTTGGTGTCTTTAACCAGATATACGGTGCGTTGACGCCGCCGAATACGGTAAAGCCTGCCTCCTGCAGACCGGACTTGATCGTTGTTGCATTTTTCATATAATAAGCAACCTGCTCTTTTAACTGTGCTTTTCCTGCCTCCGAGTAAACTGCCTCGCCTGCTCTTTGAATGATGTAAGGTGCTCCGTTAAATTTGGTTCCGTGTCTTCTTGCCCACATACCGTGAAGTGCCACATTGTCGCGTACCAAATCTTTCGGCACTACGGTGTAACCTAAACGCACGCCTGTAAAGCCTGCATTTTTTGAAAAACTCTTAATCTCTATCGCACAGGTTCTTGCTCCCTCGCACTCGTAAATCGTATGTGCCACGTCATCTTCCGAGATATATGCCTCATACGCACCGTCATAGAT
>CAKRJK010000167.1 GCA_934351705.1 uncultured Lachnospiraceae bacterium | reverse complement strand
TTGAATTTTTAGGTCTAACTTTTGGGGGTCGGTTCATCACATTCCGATCACAGCCCTTTATTTTTTCTTCTTTTATTCTGTTAATGCTTTTACCACTTCCGGAAACTCCATGAAATGTGATGCCTTGATTAAAATGGTATCGCCCGCTTTCCGGTAATCTAAGAGCGCCTGTATCATTTCACTTTTCTTTTCAAAATAGAACACTTCACTCCAGCTTCCGTTCTCCGTCGCACCCTTGACATATTCTTTTGCCAGTTCTCCGGTACAAAAAATTGCATCAATCTCCTTTTCTGCCGCATAAGCTCCGACTTCATAATGCAGTTTTCTCTCTTCGTTTCCAAGTTCGCCCATGTCTCCGAGTACCGCGATCGTTCTGCCCCTTTGTCCTGCCAGAACGTCCAGCGATGCTTTCATGGATACCGGATTGGCGTTGTAACAGTCATCGAGAACCAACATTTCCTTCGCATGGATAATGTGATTTCTGCCGCTGATGGTCTGCGCATTCGCAATTCCGCTTTGTATCTCCGACAGGCTTAATCCCAGTTCTTTTGCAACGCAGGCTCCCGCCAGTGCATTCATAACACTGTGTTCTCCCGGTATCGGTATCCGAACAGGTAAAATTTCCTCTCCGAAATGAAAATTTGCATGCATTCCCTCTAATCCGAGGTTTTCTATCTCAGTTGCATAGACCGCATTTGGCGTTTCCTGTAAATTCAAAGGATGAACTCCGTAAAACATCGGTGGTTTTCCCTGTACGGTCATTACTTCAGAAAGTTTGTCATCCTCCCCGTTTAAGACAACCGTACCGCCCTGTTTGATATGTGCAAACATTTCTGTCTTTGCCTGTTTGATTCCGTCGCGTGTGCCGAGGTTTTCAAGGTGGCACAACCCAATATTGGTAATCACACCAATATCTGGCTTTGCGATTTCTGCCAGACGGTTCATCTCACCAAAATCTGAAATTCCCATTTCCAGAACGGCAATCTCATCCTCCTCCCGCAGGCGGAATACGGTCAACGGCAGACCGATTTCATTGTTGAAATTGCCCGCAGTCTTTAGTACACGGTATTTTGTTTCCAGAATCGAAGCAATCATTTCTTTGGTACTTGTCTTTCCCACGCTCCCCGTGATTCCGACCACTTTAATGTCCAAAGAATCCCGATAAAATGCCGCAATCTGTCTGAGTGCCGCCGCTGTGGATTCAACCAGAATATATGCTCCCTTCGGCTCTTGCAGTTCATGTTCCGACAGCACAGCAGCCGCTCCCTGCTCAAACACCGCGTCAATGAAATCGTGTCCATCCACACGCTCTCCCTTGATCGGGATAAACAAAAAGTCTTTCTCTGCCTGACGGCTGTCGATCACAACACCCGCAACTTCTTTTTGCCGCAGTGCCGTTTCTCCTATATATGTTCCATTGCAGCATTTTGCAATGTTTTCCAACGTCATATTCTTCATGCTGTACAATCCTTTATTTCTGATATTTTTGGAGGGAAATCTGGATTAACCGCTCACACAGTTCTTCAAAACCGACTCCGACTGCCTGTGCTTCCTGTGGCAGTAAACTGGTCGGTGTCATTCCCGGCAATGTGTTTGCCTCAAGACAATACATCTGATTTTTCTCATCCAATAAAAAGTCCATTCTTGAATATGTGTTCAATCCCAGTACTTTCGCAACCGCCTCCGCATAGGATTGCATTTTCTCTGTAATCTCTGCCGGTAAGTCTGCCGGACAGGTTTCTACGGCACTTCCCGCCTTGTATTTGTTTTTGTAATCGTAAAAGCCTTCAATCGGTGCAATTTCAATGATCGGCAATGCCTTAAAGTCGATCACGCCGACAGAAAACTCACGTCCCTGTATGTACTCCTCAATCACCAGTTCCTCTTCCCAGCGGAACGCGTCTTCCAACGCCTGCCGGTATTCCTTTTCATCCCGCACGATAGACACTCCGATACTGGAGCCGCCGCAACACGGTTTTACAACACACGGTAACGTCAATCCGGTATCCTGAAACTCCTGTATCTGTGCACCTCTCGTCATAGAGATTCCCTGCGGCGTCGGAATGTTATTCGCAACAAAAAACTGTTTGGAGATATTTTTGTCCATTGCCAGAGCACTGCTTAAATAGCCTGTTCCCGTATATTTGATCCCGAACAGATCAAATGCTGCCTGTATCTTGCCGTTCTCTCCGTTTTCGCCGTGTAATGCCATGAATACAATGTCTGCCATCTGACAGATTGCAATCACATTCGGTCCGAAAAAGTTATCGGACTGATCTGCTCTGGATGCCTTGACTGCCTCTAAATCCGGCTCTGTTGTCGGGATTCCCGATACCGTCAGGCTCACCTCCTCGGCGTGTTCAAACAGATTTGCCACATCTTCCTCTTTATCATGATAGCCCATAAAAACATCCAGTAAAATTACCCGATGTCCGTTCTTTCTCAAGGCTTTGCTCACCATATTTCCTGTCACTAAGGACACATCTCTCTCTGTGCTGAGTCCTCCTGCTAAAACTACGATATCCATGTTCGTATTCTCCTTCACTTTATACTATCAATATAGTAAAACATTTTCTCTGCTATTACAAGTAATCCGATTCGTCAAAAACATTTTTTTCCGGGTATCGGACACCTTTTGCCCTATCACCGTTTTTCCTAACACCAACCGCCGTCAAACGTAAGAATCTGACCGGTCAGATAGTCCGGTGCGGTGGCTGTTTGGAAAATAAACTCTGCTGCTTCCTCCGGGGTTCCGAAACGTCCGATCGGAATCTCTTCTTCTAACATGGCACGTTCCTCCGCAGAAAAACAGGCATTCATGCGGGTATCTATCGTACCGAATGCAATCGCATTGACCTGGATGTTGCTGGGCGCAAGCTCCTTTGCCAGTGCCTTTGTAAAGGCATTGACACCGCCTTTTGCGGCAGAATAGGCAACTTCCATCGAGGCACCTACATTTCCCCAGACAGAGGACACATTGAGAATACGTCCGCGTTTTTGAGACAGCATATACGGAATTGCCGCTCTTGAGCAATAAAAAACAGCGTTTAGGTTAGTTGACATAACTTTATTCCACTCGATATCTGTCATCTCGCTCAACAGACCTATATAAGAGATTCCCGCGTTGTTGATCAGAATATCCACACCGCCGGTTTTTTCTGTAATCTGTGCAAACATATCTGTCACAAACTCCGAATCTCCGATATTTCCCACGAAGGAATAACAGTCCACACAAAAACGCTGCCTTAATTCACTTTCCAGTGCAAGCAGCTCGTCTTTTGACTGTCTGCAATTTAAAATTACGGTATATCCCTCTTTTGCAAAGCGTACTGCCGCCGCCCTGCCGATACCGTGGGAAGCACCGCTGATCAATACTGTTTTTTTCATACAAGCCTCCAATTTCTCTTACTACTAAGGAAATACCCTTTTTTAACATTGACTTTGCATATGTCAAAAAAGGGTATCCTGTCTTATCTTTTATTGTTTGGTATCATACCTAAAATTCCGGTTCTATCAATCCGTATGTATTGCCTTTTCTCTTGTACACTACATTGACCTCGTCTGTCTCTGCATTACGGAATACAAAGAAATTATGTCCCAACAGCTCCATCTGAACACATGCATCTTCCGGATACATCGGTTTCATGCCGAAGCGTTTTGTTCTGATAATCTGGATCTCGTCATCCGTCTGTACTTCTTTTTCAATAAATTCTTTGCGGAAATGTGCCGCATTCTGCTGTTTGGATATTAATTTATTTTTGTATTTCTTTAACTGACGCTCTATGACTTCTTCCACCAAATCAATGGATACATACATATCGTTGCTTACCTGCTCTGAACGAATGATATTTCCTTTGACCGGGATGGTTACCTCTATTTTTTGTCTCTCCTTCTCCACACTCAAGGTTACAAACACATCGGTTTCCGGGGTAAAATATTTTTCAAGCTTTGCTAACTTGTCCTCTACCGCTGCCTTTAGTCCCTCTGTAATTTCAATATTTCTTCCTGTGATTGTAATACGCATATTACCCAACCCCTTTGCTAGTTATTGATATCTGCTATTGAAATATCTGTTTATATTATACCACATCTTATTGTTTTCGCAAATAATTTTCAGAATAATTTCCTAATTTTTGCAAATTTTCATATGTGCAATATTTCTGTGATAATGTGCCGTCGTCATCGGGAGCAATCCGCCGGACAAAAATAGGTTCTAAAATAAATGTTGGGGTAACAAATTATATTTGGTATTCGTTACTCCAACATTTTTTGTTATGATAAAAGA
>CAKRJK010000166.1 GCA_934351705.1 uncultured Lachnospiraceae bacterium | reverse complement strand
GTTTGACGGCTTCTTCTTTTACCGGGGAAAACTGCGGTTTTCCGCTTCTTCCCTTTGGTTTATCCGGCTGAGTCACTGCCAGTACGATTTCATGTCCCGCTTCGATCAACGCCTGAAATGTTCCGACTGCAAAATCCGGTGTTCCCATAAATATAATTCTCATTTTTCTTACTCCTCATCCTCGTAAGATACATCATAGAGGTCACCCTCTACCAACTCAGTATACAGACGTCCGTCCAGATGGTCAATCTCATGACAGAATGCTCTTGCCAAAAGCTCTGTTCCCTCCAACTCTCTCTCCTGCATATTTTCATCTTTTGCTCTTACTTTGACATAATTCGGACGTGTGACCTGACCGGCTTTTCCCGGAATACTCAGACATCCTTCGTCTCCGCACTGTTCGCCCGAAGTCTCAATAATCTCAGGATTTACTAAAACAATCGGTCCCTCCCCGACATCAATGACCACAACCCGTTTTAAAATTCCGACCTGCGGTGCCGCAAGTCCGACGCCGTTTGCGTCATGCATGGTTTCTATCATGTCCCCGATCAATGTCTTGATTCTCGGTGTCATCTCCGTTACTTCTCTGCATTTTTTGTTGAGTACCTCGTCTCCCTCTACTCTGATTGTTCTAAGTGCCATTCTGTTTCCTCCTCTACTAAAAACCGCTCATCGGATTAAAATCAAATTGTACTCCGACACTGCCTGTTCTATACTCATTCTCCATATATTGTTCTAAGCTGTCTTTACATTGTACCAGACTTTCGTAAGACTGTCCTTTGATATAAAGAATTTTTTTATAAATATCATTGATTTTTCCGACGCTTGGGTTTGCCGGTCCGATCACAATGACATCGTTTTTGTGTTGTTTTACATAGTCGCACAAACGCTGTGCTGTCTTTTCTGCCGTTTCCTCCTGCTTGGAAGTGACCAGAATCAGTAAAAGATTCCCGATCGGCGGATAGTTCATTGCCCTGCGGTATGCAATCTCCTGTTCATAAAAAGGCTCGTATTCCTGCATTTTTGCCGCCTGGATGCTGTAATGCTCCGGTGTGTAAGTCTGTATGACAACCTCACCCCGTCTGTCACCCCGTCCCGCTCTTCCGGCAGCCTGTGTCAAAAGCTGGAAGGTTCTCTCCGGTGCGTGAAAATCATTATGATACAGCGACATATCTGCCGCCAGCACACCCACCAGCGTAACATTCGGAAAATCATGACCTTTGACTATCATCTGTGTGCCGATCAAAATGTCTGCCTCCCGGTTGGCAAATGCAGATAATATCCGCTCATAACTGTCTTTATTCCGCGTCGTGTCCGTGTCCATCCGAAGCGTTCCTGCACCCGGAAATCTCTTTTTGACAATCTCTTCTATCTTTTGGGTTCCCGCTTTGAACCCACCGATATATTTTGAGCCGCAGGAAGGACAGACCTTCGGTTCACGCTCCTCATATCCGCAGTAATGACAAATCATCCTGCCTCCGCTGTGCTGGCTGAGCGAAACATCGCAGTGCGGGCATTTGATGACGTGACCGCACGCTCTGCAGGAAACAAATCCTGCCAGACCTCTTCGGTTCAAAAACAACATGATCTGTTCTTTTTTTTGCAATCTGTCCTCAATCAATTCCTGTAATTTCTCACTGAGAATCGAACGGTTTCCCTGTCTTAGTTCCTCGCGCAGATCTATGATGTGGCACTCTGCGAGCGGCTTTTTCTGTACCCGTTCTTTGAGTGTGAGCAATATATATTCTTTACTTTTCGCCTTGTAATAGCTTTCGACGGAAGGTGTTGCAGAGCCTAAGATGACAGAGGCTCCCGCCATCTTTGCCCTTTGTATTGCAGTCTCCCTTGCATGGTATTTGGGAATCTGCTCACTTTTATATGAATTTTCATGTTCTTCATCTATAATGATAAGTCCTAAATTTGAAAACGGTGTGAACAGTGCCGACCTCGGGCCGATCATCACATCAATTTCGCCTTTTTTCGCTCTCTCAAACTGATCGAACCGTTCCCCTTGCGAAAGTCTGGAGTTCATAATAGACACTCTGTCTCCAAACCGCTGATAAAAACGGATGACCGTCTGATAGGTCAATGCAATCTCGGGAATCAGCATGATTGCCTGCTTTCCCTGTTCTATCACCTTTGCGATCAATTCCAGATATACTTCTGTTTTTCCGCTTCCCGTCACTCCGTGGAGCAGATAGGTGTGGCGGTTGCCCTGTCTGTAATCATTCCATACTCTGTCCACTGCGGCCTGCTGTTGTTCGTTTAACACAACTCGTTCTTTTTCCTGCTGTGTGGAGCGAATCGGATTGCGGTAATTCCGCTCGAATTTGATTGTCGCAATGCCTTGTTCGCACAAGACTTTAATGACGGCTGTGGAAACCTCCAGCTTTTGCGTAACGACTTCTTTTGGCAGTTCTTTATGCTCTATAAGGGCATCCAAAAGCCGCCTTCTTGCAACACTGTTTTTTCGGTTACATTCCTCAAAACGCTGTACTGCCGCCTCCGGTTCCATTGCCAGACAGACGGTTTCTGATATACGTTCACTTTCTCTTTGTTTGATAGGAAGTACCGTCTTTAGTGCCTGGTTCATCGTTCCGCCGTAATTACGCCGCATCCATCCTGCCAGCGCGATCATCTGCGATTCCATCGAAATTCCGTCTTTCTGTATCTTGATAATCTCTTTTAATTTTGCAACATCGTAGTGCGGCTCTGTCGTGATTTCGATCACATAACCTGTAATTATGCGATTTCCCTTTCCAAAGGGAATCTGCACCTGCATTCCGATACAAAGAGCTGCCTCTAATTCTTGTGGCACTCTGTATTCAAAAGGTCTATCCAGTTGTTCTATGGAAATATCTACAATGATCTCCGCATACAACGCCATGTCATTTCTATCCTTTCATTTCTTCCAGAATCTCCGCAATCAATACCCTCTCATCCATCGGATATTTCTTACCCTTAATCTCCTGATAATCCTCATGTCCTTTTCCCGCTAACACGATGACATCTCCCTCTTGTCCGTGCTCTATCGCATAGCGGATTGCCTCTTTGCGGTCTGCAATTTCGACATAAGCTCCGCTCGTCTTTGCCATACCCTGTTTGATATCGTCGATAATCGCCTGCGGTTCTTCAAATCTCGGATTATCCGATGTGATAATGGTCAGATCCGCTAATTTGCCCGATACCTCGCCCATCTCGTAGCGACGCAGCTTGGAGCGGTTTCCTCCGCAGCCGAACAAACATACCAGACGTTTTGGCTGATACTCTTTTAAGGTGGTCAAAAGGCTTTCCAAACTCATTGCATTATGTGCGTAATCAATCATCAGCGTAAATTTGTCGGATACTTTGATCATCTCAATCCTTCCTTTGGTCTTTGCCTCTTTTAACGCCTTTTTCATACCTTCCTCTGAAACCTTAAAATGGCGGCAGATCGCGATTGCTGTCAGGGAATTATACACGCTGAATTTACCCGGAACATCAATTTCCACATCACTGTTTACCAATCCTTTTACCTGATAGGAAACTCCCAGATAGCCCGGACGTTTTACCAGTTCCACATTTTCTGCCCGCAGATCGGCATTCTCTGAAAATCCGAATGTTTCCACGGTACAGGTATGACCTTTTAAAATCTGCTCCACATGTTTATCATCGGCGTTGACAATTCCGATTTTACATTGGCGAAACAGCATACTCTTGCACTCCATATATTCTTCAAATGAAGCATGCTCATTTGGTCCGATATGATCCGGTTCTATATTGGTAAAAATTCCGATTTCAAAGGTAAAACCTGCCACACGATGCATCATCAAGCCCTGTGAGGAAACCTCCATCACACAGCAGTCGCAGCCTGCGTCCAGCATTTCTCTGAAATACTTTTGGATGATGTAGGATTCCGGTGTGGTATTGCTTGCCGGGATGACTTTCTCTCCGATAATCGCTTCGATTGTTCCGATCAGACCTACCTTATAGCCCGCCGACTCTAAGATGGATTTTACCATATAAGTCGTTGTTGTCTTTCCTTTTGTTCCCGTAATTCCTATGACGCGGAGCTGCTCTGCCGGATAACCGAAAAACGCTGCGGAAAGCAACGCCAACGCGTATCTTGTATCTGCAACCTTGATCACGGTAATTCCTTTCGGTGCGTCAACATCCTTTTGTACAATGACCGCCGCCGCTCCTTTCGCCGCAACATCTTCTATAAAATTGTGACCGTCTACCACTGTTCCCTCGATACAGACGAACACATCTTCTTTTGACACTTTTCTGGAATCGTATACAAGTTCTGCCACCGAAATATCCGCATTTCCCTGCACACATTCATAA
>CAKRJK010000165.1 GCA_934351705.1 uncultured Lachnospiraceae bacterium | reverse complement strand
GTAATGTGAAGGTAAGGCTCATTGACTGTGTCGGATATATGGTGGAGGGTGCAAGCGGCCACATGGAAAACGACGAGGAACGCATGGTGCAGACACCGTGGTTTGACTACGAGATTCCGTTTACACAGGCAGCGGAAATCGGAACAAAAAAAGTAATCAACGAGCATTCGACAATCGGAATCGTAGTCACAGCGGACGGTTCCTTTACAGACATTCCGAGAGAAAATTATGTAAACCCGGAAGAGCAGACGATCACAGAGTTAAAAAATCTCGGAAAGCCGTTCATTGTACTTTTGAATTCCACCAGACCATACAGTGATGAAACAAAGCAGCTTGCACAGGAAATGCAGGAAAAGTATCAGGTTACCGTAATGCCGGTCAACTGCGAGCAGCTCAAAAAAGAAGATATTTCAAATATCCTGCAGGGAATCCTTTATGAATTTCCGGTGGTGCGCATGAATTTCTATATGCCGAAATGGGTGGAAATGTTAGACATCGGAACAACCATCAAGCAAAATATGATTCAAAACGCAAAACAGTTTTTGCAGGATATTACATATATTAAAGATCTGATCCGGTATCCGTTTGATACCGAGGGGGACTTTATCGAAAATGTTAAAATGAGCCGGGTGGATCTGGCAACGGGAAGTGTGTCGTTACGTTTTGATGTCGAAGAAAAATATTACTATGAGAACATGAGTGAATTGACAGGAGTGGAGATTCACGGTGAGTATCAATTAATCTCTATGATTAAAGAGCTTGCGGACAAAAAGAGAGAATATGAAAAAGTTGAGGACGCAATGCAGGCAGTCAGGATGAAAGGATACGGAGTTGTCAACCCAAGTCTTGCGGACATTACGTTAGAGGAGCCGGTTTTGATTAAACACGGAAATAAATACGGTGTCAAGATGAAAGCGGTTTCTCCGAGTATCCATATGATTAAAGCCAACATTGAGACAGAGGTTGCACCGATTGTCGGAAGTGAGGAGCAGGCGAAAGATCTGATTGAATATATTAAGGACGGTCAGGACACGGAAGAGGGAGTATGGAATACCAATATCTTCGGTAAGTCCATCGGAGAATTGATGGAGGACGGTATCCGCAGCAAAATATCCATGATGGATGACGAAAGCCAGATGAAGCTGCAGGACACCATGCAAAAGATTGTGAACGACTCCAACGGAGGTCTGGTCTGCATTATCATATAGGACTCTTCTGGAGTACGAAAGGCAGTTCCAGATCATGAGCCTCAAGCAGTGCACGGTCGGATAAGATTTCTCTGGTATCACCGTCTGCAACAATTTTTCCGTCTGAGAGAAGGATTGTGCGGTTGCAGGTGTCGAGAATCATATCTAAATCGTGGGAGGCAATGATTTTTAAATGGTCAAAATGATTTAAAATGCGGATGAGGTTTCTGCGGTTCTTCGGATCAAGAGCGGTGGAAGGCTCATCCATCAAAAGAATTTTCGGTGTCATGGAAAGGATGGTTGCAATGGAAACCAGTTTCTTTTCTCCGCCGGACATTTTGTAGATCTGTTTGTCGCGAAGATGAGGGATGCCGACCATTTCCAGCGCCTTTGTCACACGCAGATCAACCTCTTCTTTGGAAAAACCGTAGTTTTTCGGGGCAAAGGCAATGTCCTCATATGCGGTTGCAGAAAAAAGCTGGCTGTCAGAGTCCTGAAAGACATAGCCTATTTTTTCCCGGATCTTCGGCAGCATTGCCTTTTCTACCGGAATCTCCTCCACGGTAATCTCACCGTCAAAATCAAGGTTTAAACCGACCAGGAGCTTTAAAAGCGTGGATTTTCCCGCACCGTTAGCACCAATCAGACCGATGCAGTCGTTTTCGTGTGCCGTAAAAGAAATATGCTCCAAAATCGGATGGGATGCCTCATATGCAAAGGAGACATCATCGACATGAATATGGATATGGCTCATAAAAAAATTCCTCCAATCATTGATAAAATAGGAAACTTGCGAAAGACAACAAACAGAACACACCAGAAGATCAGGTGAAAATAGCTGTCTGCACCGCATTTTTTTTGTTCGGGGATCGGAAAGTCTCCGTGAAAACCGCGAAGACACATACTCTCATATAAGGTGGTGGCACGGTCCATCGTGCGAAGCAGAAGCTGACCGAGCAAAGAGCCCCAGACTTTGTAATGGACACCCTTTTGACCGGGCGCACGAAGCGAATAAGCGGCTGTGATGGTAGAGGCTTCCCTCAGCAGAACCGTCAGATAACGGTAAGTCAGCATGATCTGTGTTACGATAATGGACGGTACATGAATCAGCCTGAGTGCATAGCAGATTTTTTCAATGCTTGTGGTCGCAATCAAAAGATATGAGGCAAGCACGGTAAAGATTCCTTTTAACAAAAGTGAGAAAAAGGACAGCCATCCGTTCGTCAGGGTAATCCGTCCGATAACAAGGACAGGCGTTCTGTCAAAAACAGGATTAAAAATCCCGATCAGACAGACCACAGGCAATACGATCCGAAGCCGGTAGAGAGCGTCTTTAAAAGACAGCTCACTGATCACAAACATGGCAATCGGGTAAATGACAAAACCAAGAAGTAAAAAGACAGCCCGGTTCGGACAGGATACGACGATTGCGATATAAAAAACGGTCAGAACGAGTTTAACCAGCGGATGAATCCTGTTCACCCACTGGTCTTTGTTTGCCAAGTCAGCCATTGTATGAATTTCATGAATTGCATGGTTAATTTTGTTCATGGTTTTGTGTTTTCTTCTTTCTGAAAAAATTAAATGCGTAACAGGAGCCGACACAGACGGCAACGACAATCACCGCACCTAAAATACCGGATACCGTAGTACCCAAAGCGGTATCGGAGCCCTTAAATGCATAGTCAGGCAAAAATGACGTAGTATCCTGAATAGAGGCAGCCGTATCGTAAGCCTGACCGGATGCGTCCAACTCTGTTGTACCTGCAATTTTTTCCATAGACCATTCCAGTCCGTCCGGATTTGAGGAAGCGAAAAGGGAAAGTCCGCCACCGATCACCAATGCGAGAACAGCAAGAGTGATGACGGTGGTCTTAAAACTCATTTTTCCGCTCTGCTCGCAGGAAGTGCTGTCGGATAACAGCTCCGGTCTTGCCTCATATACGAAAACAAGAACGGCAGCCGTGATCAAGCCTTCGACCAGTCCGATCGCAAGATGGATCGGCTGCATGGTTGCAACAAAAGCCGCAAACGGAAGCTGTGTCACACCGGAAATCAAGGTTTCTAAGGAAACAGAGAAAGCACCGAGCTGCAAGGTTACGATACAACCGATCACAGAAGCGGCAATGATCTTACCTCTGGACATTCCTTTTTTCATCATCGGACGCCAGATAAGAAGCGAACCGATGAAACATCCGTAAAATGCCATATTCCATATGTTACACCCGAGTGCCAGCAGACCGCCGTCTGCAAAAAACAGGCATTGGATCAATAAGACACCGATCATAGTCAAAAAGGAAGCATACGGACCAAGTAAAGCACCGAGCAGCATACCGCCGCAGAGGTGACCGCTGGAACCGGTTCCCGGAATTGTAAAATTAATCATCTGGGTAGCAAATACAAATGCACCCATGACACCCATAACAGGGATTTTTTTCGGCTCGTATGTCTGACGAACCTGTTTGATAGAGTAGCCGGCACTTCCGGCGGAAAGTGCGTACATGGTACCTGCAACCGCAGGGGAAACTAAAGCGTCTGCCATGTGCATGATGATAATACCTCCTAGAATTTTCTTTTTCTTTTATTTCAACAGACTAAAGTGTATCACAGGAAAAACGATTGTGTAAGCTACCCGGGGGGATATTTTTTGAAAAGTTTTTGCACGGTGATGACGAAAAATGGATATTTTTAAGAACAAATATTGTGAAAGGATATAAAATGGTCTATACTACCATATGTGAAAAAAATTCATAACATTTATATAATATCGGGAGGAAATGATATGTCAGAAAATAAAGAGTGCAGTAGTGCGTCAAGCTGTTCAAAGGAAAGTTGTGAGGGTTGTTCCCACAGCGGAGAGAGCCAGAGCTTTGCGGTTGATATGAATCAGTATTCATCCATCAAAAAAGTAATCGGTGTCGTAAGCGGAAAGGGCGGTGTCGGAAAATCGTTCGTAACGGCAAGTCTGGCAGCCGCAATGCGTAAAAAAGGATATAAGGTAGGAATTCTTGATGCGGATATTACAGGACCGTCTATTCCGAAAATGTTCGGTGTACACGGACCGGCAGTCGGAAACGATATGGGAATCGATCCGATTGAGGCAAAAGACGGAACAAAGATTATGTCCATCAATCTGATGATGGATGACGAGGAGGCTCCGGTTGTATGG
>CAKRJK010000164.1 GCA_934351705.1 uncultured Lachnospiraceae bacterium | reverse complement strand
ACATTCCCTCCCTGTGCAAAAGTTTCAAAGCCTAATTGTGGAGTTGCAGAGGCAAGCGGTTCCGCCATATGGTAGTCGTCAAACAAAGAAAGCTGATGATAGCCCATATTGCGGACTTCCTTTGGAATCTGTGTGTGATCCGACAAAAGATTTGAGAGAATGTAATCGGAATCCAGCTTTGTCGGATACATCATCCTGCCGGAACAGGTGATAAAGTAAACGGCACGTTTCAACACGACACCAATCTTTTTCAAATCCGTAAAATCTAAAGTTGCGTGGCGTCTTGCCATAATGATTCTCTGTGCGGATTTGTAGCCGATGCCCGGCACACGCAGTAAGGTCCTGTAATCTGCGGTCGAAATCTCGACAGGAAATGCCTCCATGTGCCGCAATGCCCAGTCGCATTTCGGATCAATATAAACATTAAAGTCGGGATGCGCCTCGTCTAAAAGTTCATCTACATGAAAATGATAATAACGAAGAAGCCAGTCCGCCTGATAGAGCCTGTGTTCCCGTAATAACGGAGGACCGCCCGGCAGCATGGGAAGATTCTCATTTTCATTTACATTGACAAAAGCGGAGTAGAACACCCGCTTTAGGGAAAATTTCTGATAAAGGTTCTCTGCCACGCTCATAATCTGGTAGTCATTCTCGGGTGTAGCACCGACGATCATCTGGGTACTCTGACCGGCAGGCACAAATTTGGGCGTGGACTGATAAGGGACGATTTCCTGCTTGTTCTTGTCAATTCCGTTTTGAATCTGCCGCATGGGTTTTAAGATCGTGTTGCGGGACTTGTAAGGCGCAAGTTTTTTTAGGGAATCCGCTGTCGGGAGTTCCAGATTAATGCTCATACGGTCTGCGAGAAAGCCGGTCTTTTGGATCAGAACGGGATCGGCTCCCGGAATCGCTTTTACATGGATGTATCCGTTAAAGTGATATTTCGTGCGAAGCAGAAAGAGCGTCTGGTAAATCAAGTCCATCGTATAATTGGGACTTACCATAATACCGGAACTTAAAAACAATCCCTCAATATAATTCCTGCGGTAAAATTCCATCGTAATGGTACACACTTCTTCGGGGGTAAAGGAGGCACGGTCGACATCGTTGTTGCAGTTGTTCAGACAATAAGAACAGTTAAAAATACACTCGTTCGTAAAGAGAATCTTTAAAAGCGAAACACATCTCCCGTCCGCGGAAAAAGTATGGCAGATTCCCGGTGCAAGACAGTTGCCCATCCCCTTTTTGTTGCCGGCACGGTCGACACCGCTTGAAGTACAGGCAACGTCATATTTTGCGGCATCCGTCAGGATGGTAAGTTTTTCGTATAAGGATCTCTCTGTATTTATCCGCATATCGCTCCTCCTTTCCGAAATAATAAACAAACATACGTTCTAAAAATATCATACCACGCACAGATGAGAAAATCAAGAACAAATGTTTGGCAAAATTCGGATAATAAAAATCACAGCAAGTTCTATTCATAGAAAAGACTGTCATATACTATGTTTAGAAATCTATGAAATGTAAACGGAGGTCTTATGAAAGAAAAAATCAAAATTGTGATTTCCTGTGCGTTGATCCTGGTATGTCTGCCATATCTGATTACTTATTTTTTTCAGGGCGAAAAGACCTCTGCAACATCGCAGGAGAATAAAGATGATGAGATAGTCGGAATTCTGGCAGCACAGATTCCGATGAATATGAAAGAAGAGGTCTTAAAAGCACAGGCGGTCATTGCCAGAACACAGCTTGCCTATTGCAAAAACAATCAGCTTGAAAATCCGAAATCTCTGACGCAAAAAGAAATGCAGGAGTTGTGGGGGCAGAAAAAGTATTATGAATATTACGAAAAAATGGTATCTGCCGTAGAAGCGACAGACGGACAGGTTATGACCTTCCAGGGCGAAGTTATCAACCCGGCATTTCATAAGGTTTGTGCGGGGTACACCAGAGACGGCAGTACGGTATATAAGGATACGCCGTATCTTTTGAGCGTAAAGAGCGAAGCGGATATTTTGTCGGAAGATTATCTGAAAGTACAATTTTTTACCGCAAAAGAATACATGGAGCGTCAGGCATGCCTGCTTCCGGAGTTGGGTGCGGAGGAAAAGCCGGTAGCGGAAATCATAAGCTCCATCGAATTGCAAAGAGATGGGGCTGGGTACGTGACAGTGATCAAAATCCAGGGTACGGAAGTTGCGGTAGATACGTTTTTAGATACCTTTGAGCTGCCGTCCGCCAATTTTTCCGTCAAGGAAATGGACGATCAGGTGCGTATGGTGACAAAAGGGTGCGGTCATGGTTACGGACTCAGTCAATATGGGGCAAACGAGATGGCAAAAAATAAAAAAACTTACGAAGAAATTTTAAAATATTATTTTTCCGGTATTAAAATCGAGCAAACAGGGAAACACTAGAATTATCAAATGTGATAATGGATGGTGAAAAAGATGAAAAAGAACAAGGAATACATCATAGCAGGCTCTCTGTTAAGTCTTGCGATTGTAGGCATGGTATTTGCATATCGTGCAGAGTCCGGTACGGAAAAGGCAAAAGAGGAAGACAAGAATCAGGTCGCTTTTCAGGAAGTGGAGGATTATGAGGAAGAAGCAAAAGAGCAGGTGGAGGACGTGTCCAACATTTTAGCGGCAAAGCAAAAAGAGGAACAGCAGGCACAGGAGGCTGTCGCTGAGCAGGAACAGGAAGCGGTGCAGGAGACAGCAAGCGAACCACAGACCTTACATTTTACAGGGGAGTTAGAATGGCCGGCAAACGGAAATGTCATTATGAATTACAGCATGGACAAGACCGTCTATTTTAAATCATTAGAGCAGTACCGTTATAATCCGGCGGTCATCATCAGTGCAAATGTCAATGATGCGGTGACATCTGCGGCGGCAGGAAAGATTCTGGAGGTCAGTAAAAACGAGGTGACAGGCTGTACCGTCAGCGTAGATCTGGGAGACGGTTATCAGGCGATTTACGGACAGTTAAAAGAGGTTCCGAAAAAAGCGGGAGATTCCCTGAAAGCGGGAGAAGTTGTCGGCTACATCAGCGAACCTACCAAGTACTATTGCGAGGAGGGAAGCAATCTTTACTTCCAACTCTTAAAGGATGGAAGTCCAATCGATCCGATGGCATATTTTCAATAAGACATCTTGAACCGAAAAAGGAAGTCTGCTATAATAGGGCAGTATTGGTATTCGGCGGTGGGCGTAACACCGTCGATTTTCTTTGCATAATCGGAGAAAAGGAACATGAACTATACATATATCGTAGAGTGTGCAGACGGAACTTACTACACCGGATGGACAAATCATCTTGAGAAAAGAATACAGGATCACAATGACGGCAAAGGGGCAAAGTATACAAAAGCACGTACCCCGGTAACCCTTGTGTACTACGAAACATTTGAAACTAAGAGTGAAGCCTTAAAGCGGGAGGCGGCAATCAAAAAGCTGAGCCGCAGAGAAAAAGAGGCATTGATAGCAGAACAAAAAAAGGAGAATTATGGAAACAGTCAGATTTGATGAATTGGAATTACAGCCGCAGATACTCAGAGGTATCAAAGCAATGGGATTTGAGGAGGCAACACCGATACAGAGCAAGGCAATTCCGGTCGTGATGTCGGGTGCGGACGTGATCGGTCAGGCACAGACGGGAACCGGAAAAACAGCGGCATTCGGCATTCCGATTCTGCAAAAGGTAGATCCGTCCAAAAAGAAAACACAGGTAATCATACTCTCTCCGACCAGAGAGCTTGCGATACAGGTGGCGGATGAAATCCGCGCACTGGCAAAGTATATGCACGGAGTTAAAGTACTTCCGGTTTACGGAGGACAGGAAATCACGAAACAAATACGTTCCTTAAAAGGCGGAACACAGATTATCATAGGAACACCGGGACGTATCATGGATCATCTGCGCAGAAAGACCATACGCTGCGACCATGTACACACGATCGTGTTGGACGAGGCGGACGAGATGCTCAATATGGGATTCCGCGAGGATATAGAGACTATTTTGGAATACATCCCAATGCCGCACCAGACGGTACTTTTTTCGGCAACCATGCCAAAACCGATTCTGGAGATTACGAAAAAATATCAGGAAAATGCGGTGCATATCAAGGTCGTAAAAAAAGAGCTGACCGTGCCGAGCATAGACCAGTTTTATTATGACGTAAAGAGAAAAGATAAAATAGAAGTATTGTCCAGACTGTTAGACTACTATGATCCGAAATTGTCGTTGGTGTTCTGCAATACAAAACGTAAGGTAGACGAGCTGACAAGCGAGTTGCAGGGAAGAGGTTATTTTGCGGAAGGACTTCACGGAGATATGAAGCAGTCGCAGAGAGACCGTG
>CAKRJK010000163.1 GCA_934351705.1 uncultured Lachnospiraceae bacterium | reverse complement strand
CGGAGATGTGTATAAGAGACAGTTAAAATATGTTCTGTATGAATATTATTTTCATGTTTCACAATTTCGAATGCGTTCCACAGATCTTCTGCATATGCAGAAAGCCTAATACCGTCTTGATATGCTAGTGGAAAGAAAAATCTGGATAATATAACATCATCATTCCAACCAGTTGGTCGAAATGCTTTATCAACACTGGACATACATATTGCCGCTTCTCTCTGATTAGTAATCCCTTTAAATTCAAATTCATTAACCATAAAACGAAGTACAATTTGTTTCTTACCAGCCGCAATATAGCCTTTCTTTTGTTGCTTTAATTCGCTTGTACCAAACAAAAAAACTGTAAAAAGAATATCTTGCAAATTGAGTTCATTGTAAATATCAATGAGCCATAAATACTCTTTGTCTGAAAGCAAATATGCTTCATCTACAAATAAAACTGCTCTTCGGTATTTTGTATCTAAAGCATTTACAATAATTCTGTTTACAAGTCGCTGACGCATTTGTACAGCAGTTCCCTTATGTGGTTCTTCATGTCCAATAGCTGCCAATATACTTGCATAAAAAGTCTTCTGTGTTGGAACATGATCAGTCGCTGTAAACGTGTATACTGGAAGTTGAGAACTATATTTATCTTTCAGATGCATTGAAATATATCGTATAGCCCTTGTTTTTCCTGCACGAGATTCTCCATATATAATAGCTCCACAATCATTCATTGATATCCATTCTTCCACTCTATTTTGAAGGTCAAGAATAGATTTTGTAGGTATTGTATATTGAATGGAACCTAAATATCGTTCAAGTTCAGTTATATCACTTTGACATTTTTCTATATGTTGCACTTCTACGGTATTGTTCATTAGATTAACCCTCTTTGGTATGCTTCTTCTATCGACATAGAATCAATAAGTTCCATCTCTTCTTTTGTGTATGTTTTTGCTTTATTAATTTCTTTTGGGTACTGATACTTTATTGGCTCTGTAGGAGTTTGATTCTTGTACGGCTTCCCCATTTCATCCTCAACAATAGATGCATTTGTGCGCCCACGTCTACTTTTTTTTGCATTTTCTCTTAATTCGTTTTCGTATCCAGAAAGAAAAGGGGTAAATACTGTGTTTATTTGCAGATTTGCGTTTTTTCTTTTTAACGCTGCTTGACGTGTTTTTATCGAGTGTGGACGCTTTCCCCACTCCCCTACTGCAACAAGTTTCGCTATATACACCCCGTCTTTACTATACAAATCAACATGGCTAACATCGGATGGATTTACTTCTATGTATACTTTTTGTCCAATCATGTCCATAGGAATCTGTACATCGACCGCATGATATTTTGTACTAAGGTATGATATTTGCGGTCTCGTTCCACTTGAATAGCCACCTCGCAACGTTTTCTCTTCTGTAAAATATGTCAGTTTTTCAATACATGGTCGCTCTGCAGGTGGAATAATATATGGTTGCATGCCAGCAAGACGAATTCGACGATTCATTACCTGTAATGGAGTTTGATTTTCAAGGCAAGAATGTGCACTATTGTTGTAATCAGCAATAAGATATTCAAGTAGCTCACATATATCCTTGAATTTAATTTGATATTTCACGCTATCTTTCTCTGCATTGTGTCTTTTAATATCTTTTATATTACTTCCAGTTGTTCCGGGAAGACGATGGAATCCCCCCGTTTCAAGTGTTTTAAAAAATCGTTCAACTATTCCACGAGTTTCTGGTGTAGCAACAGAACCGTAATTAACGGTGCATTTCATCTCGATCGACAATTTCTCTAACGTATTCTTAGCTAAATGAGACTTGGCATTATCCAACATAATCATGTCAAAAGTCGCCCACTGTGTTTCAGGAATCGCTAATGAGGGAAAGCCACCATTTTCAGGATATCTGAATCCCGAATGGGAAAACTCAATTTTTTCATGTGGTACAACAGAATTTTGTATTGCTTGCAACACATCATATTGATTATAATTTTCGTATGCAGATACTGAATATCCTATGATTGCCCTGGTTGCTACATCTATAACCGCTATTAACCATGCTCTTGTTGCAGGCATGCTTATAATTTCACCCTGTTCATTTTCTATTTCTACGGTGTATAGCATATCTATTTTATGCCCATCCAATTGTATATGGCTAAACGGAGCAAGTGGAAAAATACTTAAGGAATCTCCCAATCCCGTAGAATTAAATTTTTGTTTAGCCTCTTTACTTTCCCTTGATATAGTCAAATTAGGTAACGTGGCTTCTAACTGTTTTACATATCTGTATAAAGTAACATAACCTTTATCTTTCAATGTAAAAGGATACTCATAATCTTGAACACCAAGACGCCTACATTCTTCAAGGAATTTGCTGTGCAATGTGCGTATATTCATATTATGTTCTAATGTATATTTAGGGTTACCATAATAATTTCCAAGAACAAATGCTTCTAATGACGGATATTCAAGAAAAAGTTGCTGTAATTTATCAATGATTCTTTTTACACGTTTGTTAGGAATAAGAGCTACATATCCCTTACAGTTTCCGTCTGCATCTTTCTCGGCACATCTCTTGGTACATCTAACAATTTCACTTCCAGGGATGCCAGTTCTTTTTATTATGTTTTGGGGAGCAACACCATCAATATATAAATCAACAGCTTCTTTTCGTTTATTATATTTTTCTCGATATTCTTCGGATAATGCCGTGACATTTACTTCTTTCCAATATTCTCGGCTCTGCCGTAATTCTAACAAATTTAATTTCGCCATAATGATACCTCTGTCTTATAATCGAGCGGTCTATTTTCGATATTCATGTATATTATTCCTCTTTCGTACATATAGCAAAGATGATTTATTTCGTTATTAATCGGAAGAAAATCTTTATCTATAAGATTTTCTATTGTAACAATTTTATCCTTTTGTAATGCACTAATAATTCTAGGATTATAATATTTATCTTCTGTTGGAATATATCTACGAAGACGCGCGCACATGATATTAGCATTATTTAGGAAAAATCTTCCCTGTGGAATATTTTTATCCGTTCTAATTACAAAATCAATGTTATTTTGTGTGCACCATTGTTCTTGTCTTCGAATTTGTTCTTGAGAACGTATACATTTTTCATCATTTCCACTCAGTTCTGCATCATACTTTACTTCTTGTAATTCTTCATGTCCATCCTTGTATTTAACCCACATATCAAAAACAGCATACTTCAATTCGTTATCCTGTATTATCTCTATTTTCAAAGGCTGTTCACAAAAGACATCAACCGCTGGATTGATTTCTAATGAGAGGAAGTTATAATATTCTAAATTTGAATAAAAGTAACATACACGTTTTAATTTCAAACTATACACAACATAATAGTTGTTACCATAGTGCGTACCTCTTGGCATTTCAATTGGAGTCTTAAAATTCATATATTTTACCTCAAAAATTTATAATAACTTGAAAATAAACATCTAATTTTATATCATTTTGTAAATTATACTATTTTTTAGAACTTTCTGCAATTTGATGTTATATCTAAATGTAAAAATAGATAAATAAGTATAAGAAAAACCCGATAAAATCGGGTTTACTTTAAAGCAAATTTTTCAATCATTTTGTAATTTTACATATCATTTATCAATACATATTGCAAGAGTAAAAATTTGCAATATATTCATTCTCATGTTACTATATAATCAAGAGGTGGGAATGCATGAGCAAAAGGGAAAGAGATTTAGTTCGCAAAATGAGGAAAATACAGCAAGAGGTTGTGTGGGAAGGGGTGCAGGCGCGTATTAATGGCATGTCCCTTCAGCAGACTCAGGAATACAGAGACAAGCTGCGCGAAGAATACGGTTACAATGAGCTGCGCAGGGAATATGAACAGTTATGCATTAAAAACAACCGGAATGACCTGATCGTGGTGATTGTGGCGCTTTCCGTGGCTCTTATAGCGTGCATTTTACTCAAATTCTGTTGAAAGTTCTTTACATTTTGTAAAAAGTAATTTATCATATAAGTATAATAACAATGTTGACAGTAGAGATTCCGCGTGGGATTTCTGCTGTTTTTTTTATTCTCAAAGGAGGGATTACAGATGTTTAAGAAAATGCTCTTTAAACTGGGAACAACAGCCTGCATTTTTCTTGCGGTTGTTGCATTTATAAAGGATTCCGGGATCGATCAGAGTCTTATAAATGCATGGAACCAGTTTACACACTCGGAATTTCTTGAGAAAATGATCACAGTCTCCGGCGCGGCACTGGACAATTACAAAAATTTTGCCGGAGTCTCTCTTCAAGACGATGTAAGTGGAAATGAATAGGGCAAAAGAAAAGACCTCAGTCAATGAGGTCTTTTTTCTGCTTTGCCATAATATACGATGGAAATTCCTTCGCCGGTACGATGTCTATTTCAGTGTGCTTGTACTCTCCCATTTCATAGTCGATGTTTAAGCCA
>CAKRJK010000162.1 GCA_934351705.1 uncultured Lachnospiraceae bacterium | reverse complement strand
TTTTCTTATATTGGTTATTGGTTGAATGCAGTCTAACATGGATTTCACCCCTTGACAATCGTCATTTTTCACAAAAAGAGGTGTCAAAAAAGCCCTGTTTTTTGACACCTCAAAGCATTAAAATACCCCACACCTCGTGGTGTGGGGTAAAACTTTGCGATTCACTAATCAATTCAGCGATACGCAAGTACCTAGGCTATGAATTTAGATTACTGTAAGAGAGAAAGTACTCCCTGGTTTGCCTGATTAGCCTGAGCTAACATAGACTGACCAGCCTGAGCAAGAATGTTGTTCTTGCTGTATTCAACCATAGCGTCTGCCATATCAACGTCACGGATACGAGATTCAGATGCTGTAGTGTTCTCAACTACGTTATCTAAGTTAGCAATTGTGTGCTCAAGTCTGTTCTGAACTGCACCAAGTGCGGAACGCTGCTCAGATACTTTCTGTAAAGCGTCTGCGATTGCGTCGATTGCATATGTTGCACTTGTACCAGTCTTATCAGATACCTGTAATCCTTTGATTCCAAGGTTTGCAGCACTCATTGCTTCAATCTCAACATTAATCTTGTTTGTCATGTCTGCATCAGAACCTACATGAAGATTGAATGTTAAGGAATCTGTGATAGCAGCTTTACCTTCTGTAATTGTGAAAGTACCATCATTGTTGTTTACTACAGTTGCTTTTGTAGCATCATCTGTACCAATGTTGCTTGCTGCTTCTAATTCTTTCTGCATCTTATCATATGCTTCAGCTTTGGAAATCTTCTTTCCGCCTTCTTTGAAAGTATAATCTGTACCTGCTGTAGCTGTTGTTGCATTATCGCCTTTGTAGATTGTTTCGCCTGCTTCTAAAGCAGCTTTCATTTCATCTTCACTTGCGAATGCAGTGTAAGTTGTACCAGCTGTAGCAGCTGTAAGGGTAATGGTATCACCTGCTGTTGGAGTATTATTCTCTGTAAGGGTAATACCATTGTATGCTGTACCAGCTACAGCATCCGGAGTATTTGTCGTATTAGTTCCTAAATACCAACCAGCTGTCTTTCCGCCAGTACCATCTTTGTATGTCAATGTCGCATCTGCTGCACCCGTATAAGTTCCAGCCACTGTTACATCTGCATTACTAGAAGTAGCGTTTGCAGCTGTACCACCTGTTAAATGACCATAATCGCCAAATGCACCCTTAACAATCTCTAATTTTCTTGAGCCTGCTACCGGATTAGCTACGGTAAATTCCTCACCATCACCAATTTTAATTTTGTCGCCTTCTGCGATAGCTGTTAAATCAGCTGCATTACCGGCTGCATCTTCCCATTTAGTAGATGTACCATTATAGGTATACTCTGTACCATTATAAGTAAGTTTGTCACCATTTGCAGGTGTAAGTCCATCAACAGCTGCCTGTGCATCAGTAACGCTCTTTGTGTTTTCAGCGATTTCATATTCAACACCACCGATAGTAACTTTATCGCCTGCGTTTAATGCTTTTGCTGTAAATTTAGCACTTCCTGTACCAACATTTGTTAATTCGCCTTTTAAACCAGCGTCATGAGCATTGATTGTTCTTGTTCCGGTTGCTCCGTTTGCATCACCTTTCAATAAGTATGTCTCATTGAATTTGGTTGTCTCGGATACACGGTCAATCTCAGTTGTCAACTGCTCGATCTCAGCCTGAAGAGCATCTCTATCTGTCTGGCTGTTTGTACCGTTGGCTGCCTGAACTGCTAACTCATTCATTCTCTGTAACATAGAGTGAACTTCGTTTAAAGCACCCTCAGCTGTCTGTACTGCGGAAACACCATCCTGAGCATTTGTAGAAGCTCTGTCCAAACCACGCATCTGTTTTCTCATTTTCTCGGAAATGGAAAGTCCTGCTGCATCATCTGCTGCACGGTTGATTCTATAACCGGATGATAACTTTTCTGTTACCTTTCCCTGAGCGCTTGTTGTGATTCCTAACATTCTGCTAGAGTTCATTGCCTGCATATTGTGTTGTACTACCATAAGATTACCTCCTTGTGATTTGAAAAAATAATAAAATTTTTTAATGAGTTCCGAAGTCCTTTTCGGAACTTTTATAATGTGTAGAACCCCTAGGCTAGCTCCACAAATTATTGAACATAAAACCCGGTCAAAATATTTTTGCCGGATGTGATGCAACATATTGTAAACAAATGTTGCGCTTTCAAATCAGAGAAAAGAGGGTTAATATGAGTACAACACAACCGATTCGCAGTTATGAGGAACTGCAACAATTAAAAAATTATTATTTGGACATTGAACCGAATTTGCGGAATTATACGCTTATCAGTCTTGGTTTAAATACGGCATTGAGGATTAGTGATCTGCTGAATTTGCAGTGGAAAGATGTGTATTCTTTTGAAAAGAATCATTTTCATTATCATATAATGATCATCGAACAAAAGACAGGAAAAGAAAATTGCATTGCTCTTAATCACAGTGCACAGAACGCACTGGAAAAGTATAGGACAAGTGTTGCTGATATCTATCCGACACTTTATCTTTTTCAGGGAAAAGGAAAAGAAAATGTTCCGCTCAGCCGCTCGCAGGCATTTCGTATTATTAAGCATGCGGCAGAAGAGTTACAGATGGAGCAGCATATCAGTTGTCATTCTCTGCGAAAGACTTTCGGTTATCATGCTTGGAAATCAGGGATTCCGCCCGCAGTATTAATGAAAATTTACAATCATTCTTCTTTTGAAATCACGAAGAGATACTTGGGAATTGAGCAGGATGATAAGGATTCTGTTTTCCTAAAATTAAACTTGTAAAATTTTTTAAAAAAGTAAAAAAAAGGTATAAAGTATTTTGGGATGGCTCCGATATATAGAGTATAAAACAAAAGATGCAACATTTGTTTACAAAAACAATCATGAAAATGATAATACTGGAAAGTTAGCCTAGGGACTTTCCTTATTATAAAAGTTCCGAAAAGGACTTCGGAGCTAAATAAAAAATTTTATTATTTTTTTATCACAAGGAGGTAATTTTATGGTAATTCAACACAACATGCAGGCAATGAACTCTAGCAGAATGTTAGGCGTAACAACAAGTTCACAGGGTAAGGTAACAGAGAAGTTATCATCCGGTTATAAAATCAACCGTGCAGCAGACGATGCAGCTGGTCTTTCCATTTCCGAGAAAATGAGAAAACAGATCCGCGGTTTGGACAGAGCTTCAACAAATGCTCAGGACGGTGTTTCTTGTGTACAGACAGCTGAGGGTGCTTTAAACGAAGTTCACTCCATGTTACAGAGAATGAACGAGTTAGCAGTTCAGTCAGCCAACGGTACAAACAGCCAGACAGATAGAGATGCTCTTCAGGCTGAGATTGACCAGTTATCCGAAGAGATTGATCGTGTATCCGAAACAACCAAATTCAATGAGACATACTTATTGAAAGGTGACGCAGCAGCAGGCACAAAAGACGTGTACTCTTACAAAAATACTGCATCTGCAAAAGCCAAATTTACGGCTCAAGACAATGTACAGTATTATGCAAAAGGCGGTACAAAGGCATTGACTAAAGCTGAGGCATTGGCTGAGTTAGAAGCCGGAAATAAACTGTATAAAGACAAACCGTCAGGTCAGGACTCTACAACTGCCGTAAACGCAGGAAATGCAGCAGGTTACACTGCCGGAACAAAAGGTAAAGTCACAATCAGTTTGGCAAATGCTACTTATAACGCCGGTACCGATAAAGTGAAAGTTGGTGGCAATACTTATGAACTGAAAGATTATGCAGATGCAGATGCTTTCAAGACAGCGTTAGAAACAGATTTCGGTGCAGACTATGATATTGATATTACCGGTACCAACTTAACCATTTCAAACAAAACCGCAGGAGCAGCTACTGCTACCATTGCACATGCAGATAAATCTAGCATTAACGGTGCTGATGTAACCCCGGCAGAAACAGCCGGTACAGATTCCGCTCTCACTGATGGCAACGAATTATATGCAGAGGGTGGCACAGAGAAGCTGTCTAAAGAAGATAGTATCAAAGCACTCGAAACAAACCAGCGTGTATATACTGCGGCAGCCACACAGACAGAAGCAGTCGCAAATACAGACTACACTTATACTCCGTCTGCAGCAGTCGGTAAAGAAGTTCTTTACAACGAGAACGGTGAAAAAGTTGCTGCCAAAGATATTGCAAATTATGTAGATGCCGGTAAAAAACTTTATGACAAAGAGCCTACAAAAGCAACTTTCAGTTCTGATAATGATATTTATGACTTTGCCGGCAAAAAATTAACCGACGACGAAGCAATCGCGGAATTGGAGGCAGGTCGTAAACTTTATAAAGACAATAAAGGTACCGCCGAAGCTGTAGCAGACACTGACTACAAATATACAGCAAAACAGTTAGGTACAGCAGTAACTGACTTGTCTAAATACACCGTAAAAGAATCTGTAAATGAAGCATTGTCTTTGAACTTACATGTAGGTGCGGATTCTGCGAAAACAAACAAGATCAGCTTAACCCT
>CAKRJK010000161.1 GCA_934351705.1 uncultured Lachnospiraceae bacterium | reverse complement strand
GTGCTGCCTTTTGCGGTTCATATACCATATGTAACGTATTCAAATTAAACGGTACAGGCAAAAGCTGATCCTGCACCTTTGCGACTACTCTGTGTTCAAAATGTTTCCATGTCGTAAATCTGGATAAAAACTCATACACATCTTCCATGCTTGTATGGAAAATATGAGGTCCGTATAAATGAATTAAAATTCCATGTTCTTCCAGACAATCATAACAGTTTCCGCCGATATGATTTCTTTTCTCAATTACCAGGACTCTGCGGTTTCCTTTCTCTGCCAGCTGTCTTGCAACTGTACAGCCTGCGATACCGCTGCCCACAACAATACTATCGTACATCTTCGTTTCTCCCAGGATATTTCTTTTATTATAGCATGAACCGCTTTACAGTTCCATTCAGAAAATCACAAATTTTCTTATGACTTTCTTAACTTTTTCGTTCTTTGTTTACGATTTTTTTATGAATTTCTCATAATCTCCTCACAATCTTTTCACAATTTGTCTTTATACTAACGTATGTAATGAATTAATTCCATTATATACATTCTTTTTCATATGTAAGCCGGTATCGAAAGATGCCGGCTCCCTCTTTTATCGGATACATTATCCCAGATATTCAATATATTTCTTATATCGTTCAAATGCGGACGGTACGGCATAATTCTTCAGACAGTCCTCTGCCTCCAAAAACAGATTTTCTTCGTTTTCCCCATCTAACTGAGCCACCTTGACGACATACGCTTTCATATGCCATTCTATATGGGAAAAAATATGTTTTGCCGGTTCCAGGCTTTCGATTCTGATTGGTGTCAATCCCTGCTCTTTGACATATTCGAGTACCTGCTTTTCTTTTAAATGCCCCTCAAGATTCGGAAATTCATACAAGCCCGCCAAAAGACCTTTGTCAGGGCGTTTCCGCAGAATCACCTTTGTGCCGTCCTGTATGACAAGAACTGTCTTTTTCTCGATTCTTCTCTTTTTTGCTTTGGACTTAACGGGATACTTCATCTGTGTTCCCTGTTTCTTTGCAAGACAATACTCTTTTAACGGACACTCGTCACATTTCGGCTCGCCGTTCGGGACGCAGACGGTTGCTCCGAGTTCCATGAGTGCCTGATTGTACGCACTTGCCGCATCCTTCGGCATGGACTCCCTGATTTTTTCTTCCATCTGTGTGCGAAACGACGCTTTCATAATGTCGGTGTCATCCAGACTCACCCTCGTCAATACACGGAATACGTTTCCGTCTACCGCCGGTGCCGCAACGCCGTACGCGATGGAAGCGATCGCCCCCGCCGTGTAATGTCCGATTCCTTTGAGCTTTAATAATTCTTCGTAATCGGACGGCAGTTCTCCGCCATATTTCTCCATGACGGTCTTTGCCGCAATCTGCATATTGCGGACACGGTTGTAATACCCCAGACCTTCCCACAGCTTTAAGAGGCGTTCCTCCTCACATTCCGCTAAGGACTGTATAGTCGGAAGTTCCTTTGTAAAGCGTTCAAAGTAAGGTTTGACGGCTTCTACGCGTGTCTGCTGGAGCATGATCTCGGACACCCATACGCGGTATGCCGTCGGGTTTTCTCTCCACGGAAGAACGCGTTTGTTGTGTTCAAACCATGTTAAAAGAGGCGTGTTTAGTTGGGAAAGAGGGTAGTTTACTAACATGTATGGAGTATTCCTTTCGTTGTTGTCTGTACGTCTCGTAACTTTTAATAGTATACCACACCCTCAGTATTGATAAAAGGTGAAGAAAGGATTGACAAATTTTTGTCAAAATAATACAATGAACTTATCAAATTACATAGAACAAACTACTAGGAGGTTTTTTCATGAACAATTTACGTTTGGAAGTTGAAAACGAGATTGCAGTTCTTACAATCTCAAGACCAAAGGCTTTAAATGCCTTGAACAGTGAGACATTAACAGAGTTAAACGAAGTTTTAAGTGATATCGAAAAAAGAGATGATATCAAAGTTGTGATCTTAACAGGTGACGGCGAGAAATCTTTCGTTGCAGGTGCTGACATCGCTGAGATGGTAAACTTCTCTGCTGCTGAAGCAAGAGCATTCGGTATGAGAGCAAGCGAGCCTTTCTTCAAATTAATGAATATGCGTCAGGTTACTATCGCAGCTGTAAACGGATTCGCTCTTGGCGGCGGATGCGAGATTTCTATGGCATGTGATATCCGTATCGCTTCTGACAACGCTCGTTTCGGACAGCCAGAGACAGGTCTTGGAATCATCCCTGGATTCGGCGGAACTCAGAGACTTGCCCGTTTAGTAGGAATGGGAAGAGCAAAAGAGTTAATCTTCACTTGCGATACAATCAAAGCTGACGAAGCTTACAGAATCGGTCTTGTAAACAAAGTTGTACCACAGGCTGAATTGATGGATACCGCTAAGAAGATGGCTTCTAAGATTGCTTCTAAAGGAAGCTATGCAAACGCTATCGCAAAAGCAGCTATCAACAACGGATATGACATGGATATCAAGAACGCTGTTGAGATGGAAGCAAACTTATTTGGTATTACCTGCTCCACAAATGACAAAAAAGAAGGTATGACTGCTTTCTTAGAGAAACGTGAAGCAAACTTGACAGATTTCTAAAAATCTTCATAAAACAAAGACAAACAGAAACGACCATATGCAAACAGCATATGGTCGTTTTTTATCACTCTAATCAAACCTTCTCCCGTATAAATACGTCGCAAAATAAATCACCGCCGCAAACAACACGATCATCGGTCCGGTTGCCACATTGGTATAGTAGGATACCATCAGTCCCAACACTCCGGAGAACACCGAAAATATAACGGAGAACAGATGATATTCTCTCATATTTTCCGAAATGTTTCTCGATGATGCCGCCGGAAGGATCAATAATGCATTGATCAGCAAAATTCCGATCCATTTAATGGACAGCATAACAATCAATGCGATCAGCACCGAAAAGATCGTCTCCAGCATTTTGACCGGAATATGTCTGCTTTTTGCCAGTGTCACATTGATACTCTGCGCACACAGCTTATTAAAAGCCACAAACCAAAACACCAGCGTCACCACAAACATGATCACCAGATAGATGATTTCCCTTTTTGTGATACTTAGCACATCTCCGACCAGCAATCCCGAATACTTGCTGAAATTGCCGCCTTTCGATAAAATCGCAAGTCCGAGCGCAATGCTTGCCGATGAAAACACGGAAATCAAGGTGTCCTTTGACGCCATTTCTTTTTCCGACAGTTTACATAACAACAGCGCAAACACGACTGCAAACAAAACCATCGAAAGTGTCGTATCTTTCATTCCCAGCACGGAACCGATCGCAATTCCTGTCAGTGCCGAATGTCCCAGCGAATCCGAAAAAAACGCCATCTTTTTATTGACGATCATCGTTCCCAAAATTCCGAAAAGCGGTGTGATAATCAATACGGCGATAAGCGCATTTTTCATAAAGCCATACTGTAACCATTCCGTAAAAATATTTGTCATCACGCTTCTCCTTTTACACCAAATACCGACTTAAATTCATCACTTGCAAAGACCTCTTTCGGCGTTCCCTGCCTAAGCACGGTTTTATCAAGCAGCAACACCTTGTCCGCATATTTTTTCACGTAATCAAGATCGTGTGAAATCAACACAATTGCAAGGTCAAAATTTTTCTTCAAATAATCAATCGTCTTATAAAATAATTCCATACCGTTCTGGTCGATTCCCGAAACCGGTTCATCCAGCAAAAGCAGCCTCGGCTCGTCCATCAACGCCATAGACAACAGCACTCTTTGCAGCTGTCCTCCCGAAAGATTGCAGATTTGTTTGTCAATCAGGTCTTCCGCCTCAAATACCCGCAAAACCTCTTTGATTTCTTCGTATAACCGTTTGTTTCTGTGCCAGAATACCGGAATATTGCTCTGATAGCTTGCAATCAAATCATACACGCTGATAGGTGTCCTCTTTTCCAGATTCAGTTTTTGCGGAACATATCCGATCTTTAATTTTTTAATCTCGCCGTTCTCGGTATCCCGGAAGTCAATCGTTCCCTCATGCGGAATGTCATCTAACAGAGCACGGATCAAGGTTGTCTTTCCCGCTCCGTTCCGTCCGATCACCGCTGTGAGCGTTCCGCAGTGGATATGCATATTGACATCTTCTAAGATAACCTGCTCGCCGAGCGTCACTCCCATATGATTTACTCTGATACAGTGCAGACCGCAGGGTTTGATGATTTTTTTCATGGTAATAACGCCTCCTTTAAGAGAGTTAAATTCGATTTCATACTATCCAAGTAGGCATTCTTTTGATATTCTCCCCGCACACAGGTATCCAGATACAGGACCTTTGCATCTGCCTCCCGCTTCATGCTCTCTGCCATCTCTTCGCCGTATCGTTTTTCCGCCAGAATCACATCTGCGTGCTCCTCTTTGATCGCACGCACCACATCCGCTGCCTCGCCCGCACTGACCTGACGCTCCTCGTCCAAATCCAGCACGTAGGAAACCTCTAAGCCCCACTCTTTTGCAATGTAATCATATGC
>CAKRJK010000160.1 GCA_934351705.1 uncultured Lachnospiraceae bacterium | reverse complement strand
CAGTTCTTATGCGAATGAGAAGCATATGCACAAACTCTCGGACAATGAGAGACTGGAGTTTTTGGGAGATGCGGTTTTGGAGATTATATCCAGTGAATATCTCTATGAGCAGTATCCGCAGATGCCGGAGGGTGATCTGACAAAATTAAGAGCAAGCATTGTCTGTGAACCGACACTTGCACTTTGTACAAAAGAGATTGATTTGGGAAAATACCTGCTTTTGGGAAAAGGCGAGGATATGACAGGAGGAAGAAAACGCAAGTCCATCCTTTCCGATGCGTTGGAGGCGTTGATTGGCTCTATTTACCTTGATGGTGGTTTTGCTAATGCAAAAGAGTTTATCCTGAGATTCATTTTGACGGATATCGAACACAAACAGCTCTTTTATGATAGCAAAACTATCCTGCAGGAATTGGTGCAGGCAGAATATAAGGAAGAGTTGGCATATCATTTGTTATCGGCAACAGGTCCGGATCATAACAAAGTATTTGAAGTAGAAGTGTCCGTAGGTGAGCGTGCCGTCGGTCGGGGTGAGGGAAGAACCAAGAAGGCAGCAGAGCAGGAAGCAGCTTATCACGCACTTTTAAAACTGCGAAGCGAATTAGAAAACAAGTAGTGAGGGACAGAATGTATTTAAAAAGTATAGAGGTGCACGGATTTAAGGCATTTGCCAATAAAATCGTGTTTGATTTTCATAATGGAATTACGGGAATTGTAGGGCCGAACGGAAGCGGAAAGAGTAATGTCGCAGATGCTGTCCGCTGGGTACTCGGAGAACAGAGTGCCAAGCAGCTGAGAGGTTCCAGTATGCAGGATGTCATTTTTGCGGGAACCGAGAACCGTAAACCATTGAGTTATGCCTATGTGGCAATCACATTAGACAATGCGGACCATCAGCTTCCAATTGATTTTAAGGAAGTCACCATTGCAAGAAGAGTGTATCGCTCCGGTGAGAGTGAATATTTGATGAACGGCAGTCCGTGCCGTTTAAAAGATGTCAATGAGTTGTTTTACGATACGGGAATCGGCAAAGAAGGATATTCCATTATCGGTCAGGGACAGATTGACAAGATTTTAAGCGGAAAGCCGGAGGAGCGACGAGAGCTTTTCGATGAGGCGGCAGGAATTGTCAAATACAAACGCAGAAAAGTAACTGCCCAGAAAAAGCTGGAGAACGAGCGGGAAAATCTGGTGCGTGTCAACGATATTTTAGCCGAGCTGGAGCGTCAGGTCGGACCGTTGGAGCGTCAGTCGGAAAAAGCCAGAGTGTATCTGAAGAAAAAAGAGGATTTAAAAGAACTCGACATTAATCTCTTTTTAATGGAAGTAGAACGCATCGAAAATCAGTTAGAGCAGGTACAGAAGAGTTATCAGGTTGCCAATGAGCAGTTAGAAGAGACACGCGAAAATCACGAAAAGATTAAAACAGAATATGCCAGGATGGAGCAGGCGATCGAGGAGACCGATACCAAGATCGGCAATATCAAGGACGCGATTGCGGGAACCGATGTCATGAAAGGAAAGCTCGAAGGACAGATCAATGTCTTAAAAGAGCAGATTCACACCGCAGAGCTGACGGACGAGCATTTGGGAGAACGTATCGAATCCATTGAGAGCCAGAAAAAAGAAAAGGCAGAGCAAAAGACCGGCTACGAGGAGCAGAAGGCAGAGTTTGATAAACAGATGGAACAGATTGAGCGTTCCAGAAAACAGGCGGAAGAAAAACTGAACACAATTCAGACAGAGATTCACCGCTGTAAAGAGGGAATCGAATCCGGAAAAAATGAGATTATCGAACTGCTTAACAAAAAGGCATCCACCAAAGCAAAACAGCAGCGGTACGATACGATGTTAGAGCAGGTCAATATCCGCAAGGCACAGTTGAATCAGCGGTTATTGCAGCGTAAGACAGAAGAGAGCGGTCTGAAAGAGGCACTGGAAAAGAGCCAAAACGAATTAAACGAGATCGAGACACAGATTGCCGATGCCAAGAAGCGGGAGTCCTCGATGCGAAAAGATCTGGATGACTGGAAAGTAAAATCCCAAAATAACATCCGCGAGATTGAGCAGACAACCATACGTTATAACAAAGAACAATCCAGACTGGAATCCCTGAAAAATATCGCAGAGCGTTATGACGGCTACGGCAACAGCATTCGCAAAGTAATGGAAAAGAAAGAGTCCAATGCCAAAATCCACGGTGTCATAGCAGACTTGATACAGGTGGACAAGAAGTATGAGACAGCCATCGAAACAGCATTAAGCGGCAATATCCAAAACATCGTAACAGAAGATGAAGAAACCGCAAAAAAAATGATTGCTTATCTGAAAGAGAACCGTTTCGGACGAGCAACCTTTTTACCGCTGACCAGTGTCAGCAAGCGTGAAGTAAAACGCAATCAGGATGCGGCAAAAGAAAAAGGCGTGATCGGATTTGCGGATGAACTGGTAAAAAATGATGCGGCATATGACGGAATCATGGCATATCTGTTAGGACGTGTGCTTGTGATAGATACCGTAGACCACGCGATAGCCATTGCAAAAAAATATCATTATTCGATCCATATGGTAACCTTAGAGGGCGAATATCTGAGCCCGGGAGGTTCAATCAGCGGCGGTGCTTTCAAAAACAACAGCAACCTGTTGGGAAGAAAACGCGAGATTGAAGAGTTGGAAAAATCGGTTGCAAATACCGCAAAACAGATTGAAGAATTAAAACAGAGAAAACTGGACATTGCCACGGCAAGAGAATTGTTAAAAGACGATCTGACACAAATCCGTGAGGATTTGCAAAAAGCATATATTCTCCAGAATACAGCCCAGATGAATGTGCAGAGAGCCAAAGAGCAAAAAGATGAGAGCGAAAGCGTATTCCAGGGGCTTCAGACAGAAAATCAGGAGATTGAAAACCAGATCGGCGAAATCAATCGCAACAAAGACAATATCATTGCAGAAATTGAAGATGCCACCAAACGGGAGGCAGAGATTGAAGAAGCCAATGCCAAATATCAGGAAATCTTAGACGAGCAGATTTATATGGAAGAGGGAGCGGCAAAGGCAGTTTCCGAGATTCAGTTAGAGGAGGCGAACATCCGTCAAAAAGGCGAGTTCGTTCTGGAAAACTTAAATCGTATCATCGGCGAAGTGGAGCGTTTGGATCAGGAACTTTCCAAGGTGCAGGAGGACGCAAAACTTTCCAAAGAAGATGCCAAGAAAAAACAAAAAGACATTGAAGAAATCGAAAAGACGATTCTCGCATCGGATGAAACCTACGCTTCCTATGTAAAAGAATTAAAGGAAACGCAGGAAGCCAAAGAGCGGATGAATGCAGAGTACAAAGGCTTCTTTGAAAAGCGTGAAGAGGTCGGACGCCAGATGAACGAACTGGACAAAGAGATCTTCCGTTTAAATCAACAGAGAGAAAAATTAGAAGAGGCGATGGAGAACCAGAAAAATTATATGTGGGAGGAATACGAACTCACATTTAACAATGCGAAGGTGCTCCGCAAAGAAGAATACGAAAACCTTGCCGAGATGAAAAAAGCCATTGCACAGATTAAGGATGACATCCGCAGACTGGGTGATGTCAATGTCAATGCCATTGAGGAATACAAAGAAGTGTCCGAACGTTATGAGTTCCTGAAAGGACAGCATGACGATCTGATCGAGGCAGAAAAAACATTGATGGAGATCATCGAAGATCTGGATACCGGTATGAGAAAACAGTTCTCCGAAAAATTCCGGGAGATTCAAAGAGAGTTTGACAAAGCATTCAAAGAACTGTTCGGCGGGGGAAAAGGAACGCTGGAACTGGTCGAGGATGAGGATATTTTAGAGTGCGGCATTCGCATTATTGCACAGCCGCCGGGCAAAAAACTTCAGAATATGATGCAGTTATCCGGTGGAGAAAAATCCTTGACAGCCATTGCACTTTTATTTGCGATTCAGAACTTAAAACCGTCACCGTTCTGTCTCTTGGATGAGATTGAGGCGGCGTTGGATGACAACAACGTTACACGCTTTGCAAAATATTTACATAAGCTGACAAAGAACACGCAGTTTATCATTATCACACACAGAAGGGGAACGATGGCAGCGGCAGACCGCCTGTATGGAATTACCATGCAGGAAAAAGGAGTGTCGACGCTGGTATCCGTCAACTTGATAGAAAACGATTTAGATTAGCGAAAATGGAGGCAGACATGGAAGAATTTGATAAAGAAGTATCCGAAGAACTGACCGATGTCGAAAGTGTCAAGGCACAGGAGACAGAGGAACAGGAAGAAACACAAGAAGAAGTAAAAGAAAAGAAACAGGGATTTTTTGCACGTCTGGTCGCAGGACTGACAAAGACCAGAGACAGTTTTGTGTCGGGGATTGATTCGATTTTCAGCGGCTTTTCTTCAATCGATGATGATTTTTACGAAGAAATCGAAGAGATTCTGATCATGGGTGACATCGGCGTACGTGCAACAGAGGAAATTCTGGACAATCTGAAAGAAAAGGTCAAAGAGCAGCATATCAAAAAGCCGGAAGAGTGCAAGG
>CAKRJK010000159.1 GCA_934351705.1 uncultured Lachnospiraceae bacterium | reverse complement strand
CATATGAGCTGTAAAGCATTAGACGGTATGCACGGAATGTTTGAACAGCAGGCGAGAGAACACGGAATCAAACTGGTATGGGTAGGACACGATCTGATGGACCCGCGTATCGTACCGAGAGCAAATGTCCGTGACGATGTCAATCGTTACATGCGGTCTGTGCTGCGGGAGGAGCCGATAGATCCGAGTTTGGAAGAAGTGGATGACGCCAATTCATGGTAGAGAAAGACAGAGTTGAAAGGAGCAAAAAGAATGAAATATTATGGTGGATGTGATTCGGGTAGTACCTATACAAAATGTGTCATTATTGACGAGAACGGAAACATTGTGTCGGACGTTACGCTTCGCAGCCGTATCAATGCGGTGCTGAGTGCGGAGGATGCGTTAAATCAGGCAGTCGAAAAAGTACCGGATTTAAATTCGGCGAAAGATTTGGATTATCTTGTGGGAACAGGATACGGACGTAACAAAGTACCGTTTGCAGATGAGAATATTTCCGAGATCAGTTGTCATGCGATGGGAGTCCATGTGGCAGATCCGAATGTCAAAGCAATCATTGACATCGGAGGACAGGACGTAAAAGGAATTGCGATTGACGACGACGGAACCGTGTTAAATTTTGCCATGAACGATAAATGTGCCGCAGGAACAGGTCGTTTTTTTGAGGCGATGGCAAAAGCGTTTGAGATGGACTTATCCGAGTTCTCCAAATTATCGTTGAGTGCGAAAAATGTGATCCCAATCACGGCACAGTGTACCGTTTTTGCAGAGTCCGAGGTCATTTCCCTTGTAGGTGAGGGAAAACCGATGGATGAGATTGCGGCGGGAATTGAATTGTCCGTGGCAAAAAGATGTTTTGTGATGAGCAAAAAAGCAGGTGCGGTAGACAAGATTACTTTAACAGGCGGATGTGCCAAGAATGACGGTTTAAAAGAGGCAATCGAAAAGGTTTTGAATTTGAAAGTAATCGAGCTGCCGATCGATCCGCAGTTGATGGGAGCTTTGGGTGCGGCAGAGTTTGCACGTCAAAAGGGAATGGCACGTTAGAAAGGAGAGCATATGGCAACATTTTTAAAAGTATTATTAATTATCGCAATAGTATTAGTCTGTCTCTTTATTCTTTCTTTTGTGGTTTACTTTTTCAATTTGGACATGAAGCTGACATCCGCATTGGAACCGAAGTTAGAAAAACATTATGACAAGATTAAGAGAAACAGAAAGATATAATTATGAAATTATATGATGATACCGTCAAAGACTGGCTGAGACTGTTAGAATCGGCACAGGGAAAAAAATTAGATATTTCAAAAGTGAAAGACTGGCAGGATATTGGCAATGCCAACATGATTTTGCGAAGTGATATGGCTTACGAGCTGGGCGGCGGCCAGCTTCCCGCATTAAGCGGTATGACGCTCACAGCCAATCCCGATTTTGTACCCGGGGACGAGGTGCTTCTTTACGGAAAAGACTTATCCGAAATTACAGAGGATACCCCGTACGCCAGACTGGCGATTCTGCGGGTAAAGGAGGACAGTCTCGGAGAGGGAAATACACTGTACAATGCCATCCGCAAAATGGAGTATACCAAATATCACTTAAACCCCGAAGGATTTATGATGCGTATCTCTGCCGCAAACGAGCGGGAAATGGTGCGGATCGGAAAGAAAGCCTTAGAAAAAGGGTTGGGATTCGGGCAGGTCGGAAAACTGTTTTTACAGTCCTATCACCAAAATCCAAAGATAGAAGCAGTCAAATTAGTCTTTATTACGCTTCCTGATTTTCCGTACACGGAGCTGGAGGCATACATAAAAAAATCAGAAGAAATTACCAAAGCGATCGATCATATCTTAAAAAATCTGTCTATGGACTGTAACGCCTGCAATTTGAAAGAAATCTGCGATGAGGTAGAGGGTATGAAAGAACTGCATTTTGGAACAACACAACAATAAAAAGAGAGGAAGGAACTACAATGCCACAAATGAGCAAAGCAGTCATCCCGCCACATATGGGAGACAAAAATCCAAGTGAGAAAATTTTACAACTGGGAAAAAAGATTACCGATGTCATGTCGCATAAGATGCACGGAGTTACCGTTGACGATGCGGAATATTGGGGACTTGCGGAAATCGTGACAGAGGAGATGGCAGACATCGCCCTGACAATGGAGCTGCGTCACCACTATAAGATTGAAGACCTCTGGAGAATGAACCATGTAACAGAAGAGGGTAAAGAGCATTTCCAGAAAGTCTTAGATGAGATGGCTTATATCGGTCTGATCGAATATGACTACGGAAACAACTATGATCACAACGGAGCAATTCCGGGACCGACCGACCGCAGATATTGTCTGCCGATGTTCGTGCCGGGCTCCGCAGAATTATTCAATATGGAAGAAGGACCGGAGGGCAATAAACGTTTAAAAGAACACCCTGCACTTGCAAGTTTCTTTGAGCGGATGACATTTGTTCCGTTAGACGGACTTACCCATATGGTACCGCCGGGAGGTGCAGGAATCGGTATGCACGTGATTCCGGTAGAAAAAGCAATTAAGACCGAACCGGGAACGATGGATTTGGAGCAGATTTCCTACTGGTTGAAAAAATATGAAGGACATATCGGTGTCGGACAGTGTTCCTGTCGTGCCAGCCGTGCGGCATTGGGCGAAGGCTGCGGAGACGACGAGATGAACTGGTGTGTCGGAGTCGGTGACTTTGCGGATTATTGCCGTGAGACAGGAAAAGGACATGATATTACTTACGAAGAGGCAATGGAGATTTTCAGAAAAGCAGAGGACAACGGATTTGTTCACCAGATTACCAACATTGACGGTGAAAACAAAATCTTCGGTATCTGTAACTGTAACGTGAATATCTGTAATGCGTTAAGAACCTCACAGTTATTCAATACGCCGAATATGAGCCGCAGTGCTTATACGGCAAAAGTAGAAAAAGACAAATGCGTTGCCTGCGGTAAATGTGTAGAATACTGTCCGGCAGGAGCAGTCAAACTCGGTCAGAAGCTGTGCAAAAAAGACGGCAGTGAAGTCACATATCCAAAACACGTACTTCCTGACAGAGTAAGCTGGGGACCGGATAAATACGATGAAGATTATCGCGACAACAACCGTATCAACTGTTACGAAACAGGTACGGCACCGTGTAAAGCAGCCTGTCCTGCCCATGTTGCGGTACAGGGATATATCCAGAAAGCAAAAGAGGGCAAATATCGCGAGGCATTGGCACTGATTAAAAAAGACAATCCATTCCCGGCTATCTGCGGACGTGTATGTAACCGGAGATGTGAGATGGCTTGTACCAGAGGAACGATCGATCAGGCAGTTGCAATCGATGACATCAAAAAGTTTGTCGCAGAGCAGGATTTAAGAGAAGAGACCAGATACATACCGGAGGTTGTGATCGCATCCAGCCGCCTTGAGCATTGGGAGCAGAAAATTGCCATCATCGGAGCAGGTCCGGCAGGACTTTCCTGTGCATATTATCTGGCAACCAAAGGCTACAAACCGACAATCTTTGAAAAGAATGCCCGTCCGGGAGGAATGATGACTTACGGTATTCCGTCCTATAAATTGGAAAAAGACGTTATCGAGGCAGAAATCGATGTGCTTCGTGCATTGGGCGTAGAGATCCGCTGCGGTGTGGAAGTCGGAAAAGATGTCACACTGGATGAACTCCGCTCCCAGGGCTACAAAGCATTCTATGTTGCAATCGGATGTCAGGGAGGAAAGATTCCGCCAATCCCGGGCAACGATGCCAAAGGAATAGACATTGCCGTTCATTTCCTGCATAAAGCAACAGAAGATCAGGAACAGAAGATGGAAAGAAAAGTCGTTGTAGTCGGCGGCGGTAACGTGGCAATCGACTGTGCAAGAACCGCACATCGTTTCGGAGCAACAGAAGTATCCATGTATTGTTTAGAGTCCAGAGACACAATGCCGGCAGCATTAGACGAGATTGAGGAAACCTTAGAAGAAAACATTGCAATCAACAATAGCTGGGGACCAAAAGAGATTCAAAAAGATGAGAACGGAAACGTAAAAGCAATCGTATTCAAAAAATGTACCTCCGTCAAAGACGAGACAGGAAAATTCAATCCGCAGTACGATGAAAACGATACCGTTACCGTAGAATGTGACGATATTATCTTTGCAATCGGACAGGGAATCGAATGGGGCAGCCTGTTACAGGGCACCAAAGTAGAATTCTGGCACGGAAATTATCCGGTAGCAGACGCACTGACCTATCAGACCGCAGAGCCGGACATCTTCGTAGGAGGAGACGTATACAGCGGACCGAAATTCGTCATTGATGCGATCGAGGCAGGTAAAAATGCAGCAGTATCCTTACACCGCTTCGTACAGCCGGGTACCAGCATGACCATCGGACGCAACAGACGTGATTTCCACGAACTCAACAAAGATGATATTTCCGTGGAAAATTACGATACTTCAGGAAGACAGGAAGCCGGCATGGACAACAGTTTCATATTCAGCGATCGATGCTCATTGCCGCAAAGAAGCCGCTGCGTACCGCAG
>CAKRJK010000158.1 GCA_934351705.1 uncultured Lachnospiraceae bacterium | reverse complement strand
GGTCAAAACAGCAGATACCTTGTATCGTCTGGCAGTTGAATCACATAGAGATTACAAATATTTTTGTACAAAATACGAGATTCCGGAAAAATCACTTATCAAGATAGAAAACTTTGAGCGGTTGGGAAAACAGCAGAGGATTCCGGCATGGTATGTGGATTATTATCAGGCATTGTCAAAAAAGACGATCAAAGAGGCGGAGCAGTTTTACGGAAATGCTTATGCGATCAATGCCGGAGAAATCTATATCGCAAGTGAGATCATGGAGCAGGCGGTAAAAAAGACCGAGCTTATATGGGAGTATCTGCAATATTGGCGGGATATTCTGCTGAATGAGACACGAAATGATTTGTGCCAGCTCTATTTTGACTTAGAGGCGAGAGTTTCAAGTATCGGTGCGTCAGCGGATGAGGTACATGAGAGAATTACAAAAATGCGTGCATTTATAGAGAATGCAGGTATTTATGAGCAGGATTTGTGTACGGAGCGGTTTGACGAATACGATCATTCCAATGTTTCCGTACCGCTGCAGGAAATGTCACCACAGCAGAATACGGCAGATGGGGCGGAACCGGAAGACACCGTTACTCAAAGCCAGGGTTCGGAGTACGGAAACAACCTCAGAGATATTTTGCTATATGCAGGATATGAGAAAGCAGAAATCCACACAATCAGCAGTCTGATACAGTCTTATTGTGAGTTACCCGATATGTATTCCACAGAGGATTCTGTCCGGAAACTGAGAAAGGAACTTTCCAGAGTATTTTATGAGACCTATAAAAAGGTCATGTATAAGATATTACAGCAGAATCAGGATCAGCCAGTATGCATTAAGCTATTCCTGAATTTCGGGTATATGGGCAAAGAACTTCTGGGAGCGGCAAAAACGAAAGAACTCATTGAGCTGAAGGATTATCTTTTTTCCTGCAATTCGGAAAATGTATACACGATGTATGAATGGCTTAAAAGTATTTACGAGGGCAGAAATGAGCCGTGCAGAAATGAATTTGATTTAGATTACATAGCATATCTGAATGACCTGAAAAAAAGCGGCAGAATCACACAGAAGGAACAGCAGGAGTGGAAGGATAACGCGTGGAAAAAGGTAGAGTTTGAGATTGAGAACATGTTTACCTCTGCCAATCGTGCGGTGTATGGAAGAATTTCCACGTTTGTGCCGATGATGTGCGAGCATGATGTCATCAACAGTGCAAGACAGATGCTGGTAACCGTGAACAAGATTGAAAACAGCCTTGATATGATAAGACAGACAGACTTTTCCATTTTTTACAGGGATATTGTATTCTCAGATCCGCAGCATGATGTGACAAGAGAATTTTTGAAAAAAGAGATTTTACCGGATGTGATCCTGATGCCGAATGCGGGCACCAGAGCAATGATGTGGCAGGAGACGAACGGCAGCAGACGAGATACGCCGGCACGTTTCTTATTCCCAATCATGACAACGGTGGATCTGGACGCATTGATGATAGAGACAGCGGGAAGATTTCGCTGGGAGATGTGCAGAAAAGAGCAGGGAATGCGATGGAATGATATCAGAGAGCCGTCGCTTACATCAGAATATTATGATTATGTACAGTTTTATCGGAAGAATCATGAACTGTCAGCAGAAGCAAAAGAGAAGATGAAAAACCTGCTTTGGAAAGCAAAAAATAATTACCGTGAAGTATTTGTAAAAGATTATCAGGATTGGATCAAATATGAGGCGAAAGGCAGTTTCCGTTTGAATAAGGTATCAAGAGAGATTCTGTTCCGCTATTGCCCGTTTGTGAAAGCAACGCGTGAATCGTTAAAAACAAATCCGATGTATCAGGAAATGATCAATCGTTATGAAATACTGAACGGAAGACAGAAAAGACATGTGGAGTTATTTGAAGATAAGTATTTGAAAGCCGGCGGAAGTATGGATGAAAGCCTGCAGGAAAACAAACAATTTTATGAAATGTAGAAGAAAAGACCGATGTGTATCATCGGTCTTTTCTATGAGGGGAGTATAAATAATTAATAAGGGGTATAACTATAAAAGCACATACGCCTTTACCTCAAAAATTATAATATAAAATTTTGTGCATTACAATGTACATATATGAATAAATGTATGAAAAAGTAAGATACTATTTGTGCAATGAAAAGGAGGTAGATAGTCATGGCAAAGAACGCAGAAAATGCATCAAACAAATCAACAAACAGTACCAACAGTGCAAAATCTAAGAGCACAAACAGCACAAATAGTACAAACAGCACAAAGTCCAAAGCAAGCAATAATGCGAAAAACAATTCCAGTGATTGTTACTAGGACATTTTGCACAGATTAGCAAAAACAGAATAGTATAAAGTAAAAACAGATTACAAAGAACCCTTTGTAATCTGTTTTTCTATCAGGGAAGGAGAAGGACTATGGAAGGCAGAGAAATTCCTACAATCGGAGTAAAGGATATTGAAAAATATCAGAATCGCAAAGATGTGTGTTTTATTGACGTAAGAGACCGTGAGGAGTATGAAATTTTTCATATTGACGGTGCAAAAAATCTGCCTTATGAAGAGATGGCAGAATGGGAAAAGTACCTAAACGTAGACATTCTGTATATTTTGTATTGCGAGAGGGGAAGCATGAGCATGATAGCCGCAAAAGAGCTTTCGGCAAAGGGATATAAGATTTTTACCTTAGTGGGTGGAATCAGGGCTTTTCAAAACAAAAAATTGGATTAAAAATGCAAGATAAAAAGATTGACAGTACAAAAATGAACAGATAGTATAATAGTAGATTACTTAATATAGAAAGAGAAAACATATGACAAATTATGAATTGATTGCTCCATGCCATTTTGGGCTGGAGGCAGTCTGTAAACGGGAAATCTATGATTTAGGTTATGAGATTACGAGAGTAGAAGATGGCAGAGTTACCTTTGCAGGAGATGCAGAGGCGGTCTGCCGTGCCAATATATTTTTACGCACAGCGGAACGTATCCTGCTGCAGGTGGGAAAATTTAAAGCGACTACGTTTGACGAGTTGTTTGAGGGAATCAAGGCATTACCGTGGGAAGAGTACATACCTGAAAACGGAAAGTTCTGGGTTACAAAGGCAACCTCTATTAAGAGCAAACTTTTTTCCCCGTCCGACATTCAATCCATTGTAAAAAAAGCAATGGTTGAGCGGTTAAAACAACAATATCATACGGAGTGGTTTGCCGAGGATGGTGCCGCTTATCCGGTGCGTATTTTTTTGATGAAGGATGAGGTGACGGTCGCACTGGACACATCAGGTGATTCTTTGCATAAGAGAGGCTATCGGACGATGACGAGCAAGGCTCCGATCACGGAGACGTTGGCGGCGGCTTTGATCATGCTGACACCGTGGCATAAAGACCGTATCCTGGTAGATCCGTTTTGCGGAAGCGGTACATTTCCGATTGAGGCAGCGATGATGGCGGCGAATATCGCTCCGGGCATGAATCGAAGTTTTACAGCCGAAGAATGGACAAACCTGATTGAGAGACAGCTTTGGTACGATACGGTGGAAGAGGCAAATGAGATGATCTGCACGGACATCAGTGTGGATATTCAAGGATATGATATAGACGGAGAGATTGTAAAAGCGGCAAGGGAGAATGCCAAACGTGCGGGAGTGGAACATCTGATACATTTCCAGCAGCGGGAGGTCGCAAAACTCAATCATCCGAAAAAATACGGATTTATTATTTCCAATCCACCTTACGGAGAAAGATTAGAAGAAAAAGAGAATCTTCCGAAACTTTACGGTGAGATTGGAGAGGCTTACCGCAGATTGGATTCGTGGTCGATGTTTTTGATCACAAGCTATGAGAAAGCGCAGAATGACATCGGAAGAAAAGCGGATAAGAACCGTAAGATTTATAACGGTATGTTAAAAACGTATTTTTATCAGTTTTTAGGACCAAAACCCCCAAAAAGAAAAAACAGTGAGGAGCAACATTGAAATACTCAAAAAGATATATTTGTTTTGCGGCAATCTTAGTGATTGTCATGATTTTAAAATTTCAAAGAGCGGGTTCTGTGTACGACCAGGTGGAAACATTCCGGGGTGCCTCCATTGAGACAGAGGTCTGGAATCCTTTGATTGCGGACAGTGTCAATGAAAATACGCTCTCGCTCGTTGTGGACAACCGCAAATACAGCAGTGATGATACGGGAATCTATATGAACAATGATCTGGATGTTATGATACCGGTATCGCTGATACGGGACAGCTTTAATTGCAGTGCGAATCTGTATGATGCCGAGCGTCTGGTTGTGGAGAAACATGAGAACAGAGTTACTTTTTCCGCAGAAGAAAAAGAACTGAAGAAACGCAAAAATGAATACTATGTGTCGATGTCCGCACTCTCGGATGCACTGTCATACGATTATAAATGGGATATTAAGCAGAATACGGCGACGGCAACCGACGTGTCGGGAGCGACTTCCATTTATCCGAGCAAATATGATCTGAGGGATAAAGGACGCAGCACGCCGGTGAAAAATCAGGGACGTCTTGGAACCTGCTGGGCATCTGCCACGGTGGGAG
>CAKRJK010000157.1 GCA_934351705.1 uncultured Lachnospiraceae bacterium | reverse complement strand
CTAGCAACGTCAGTCCATGGATTCCTTCCGTAATGACGCTCAATCCTCCGGTGTCAGAATCATACGTTGCCTCCATCTCGAATTGCTCCCCTTCATGATACTTCTCCTTCATCTCCTCAATGATCTGCTCAATATCGGAATCATCCTCTAACTGGTAACAGGAAGTGCCCCAATCATCTGTCAGCTTAGTATCCGGGAATAATGTTTGATATCCTTCAATATTCATAATAAAATTCTTGCCCATATCACTTCCACCGCTATAAATACCGGAAATGATAAACTGCCCTTGTTTTCCCTTCTGCTTGATCGTCACTTCATCACCAATCTGTAAATCAAACCCATTCGCTACCTGTTTTGAAATCAGTACTTCATTGGCATACTTTATGGTTCTATGTGCTCAAAATCTTAAAGCAGATATAACAAAACCGTCGTATCAAATGATATGACGGTTTTATCTTCGTAGGTTACAGTACCACAACTTTTTGGAGGTAAGCGTGTTCTGCACCGGTTTTTAAATCGGTTACGAAATTATCTAAATCCAATGCCAGATATTTTTCTATGTCTTCTTTTTCTTCCCAACGTTGTTGGATCAGGGTATGCAGTGTCTGTCCTGCCAGTTCACGGATCTGCTCTGGTGTGTGTTCTTTCAGATAGGTTTCCAAGACGGTGTATGCCTCTGTTTCGTTTTCCGGTGTCAGTAGCAAAACCATCATTTTTCCTAAGATATGCCTTAGGAAGATACTGCAAAGGTTATAAAATTCTTTTTGATAGCCTTTTTGAAATGATTTTAAAATCTCCATAACATAACGTTCATCAAATTCGTTTAAAAAGGTCTGCTCCATGCGGATGCACCAAAGATACTGTTCCACCGCATTGATTCCCGACAAGTGGTTTAGGGGCAGTAACACAGGATAATCCATTGTGATGATATTTTCCTGCGGGACAAAACGGGGGTCGTACCGCTCAAAAAATCCTGTTATTCCACCGAAAAATGTATCCTGATAGTTTTCATTTCCATAGGAGCGAAATTGTGGAATCATGTCTGCATATTGTTTTTTTGCGCGGCTTACTTTTTGTTGTATTTTCTCATACCCTATTTGATATGCCTGCTGTGCCGTCAATCCGTCTTTTGCCACAAGGGCATGTTCCGACTCGCATGCACGAATGCAGTACAAGACTGCCTCCATCAAATGTGCGGCTCTTTCATATGTAACGGAAGTACTCTCTTTTGAGGTGTACTTTTCCGTTAAATCCGCAACAATCGGTATCAGTTCTTCCATTTCGTATTCTCGCATTACACGTCCTCCCTGCGGTATCTTCCGATGTATTTTGTCGTCTGTGACCGTATCTTTCTTGCAAACTCTTCCAACACCGTACTTTCTAAGTATTCCAAATCACCCTCGCATTCTTCGTCAAATTTTTCTTTCATGTATGCAAGCAGTTCATCGTCGGTCAGTTCGTCTAGTGATTCGTTTTTGTATAGATAAAAAATTTCCTGTAATCTTGCCACGGTGGCTGCATATTCTTCCTTTTGAATATATGGTGAATCACAGAATGTGCAGATGATTTTTGTCAAAATTCCTTCTCCGAATTCTACCCTCTGCTGTTCTTTCAAACAGTTTCTTCTCTCCTGTACCAGCAGTTCTGCGTCTTCCTCTGACAACACTAAGCCGAAGCGTTCCGTATACTGATTTGTCTCAATCACTTTTTGTATCTGATTTGGTGTCGACCACATTGTGAGCCAATCTTTTTCTTCCATGCTTTTCCTCCCGTAAATGATATGGTTCACTTATTATATTCCTGCGCTGTTTTCCGTACCAGACTTGAAATTTTTGCCATTTTGTGGTAATATAGAATACGAAAAGAGGAAAAAATTTTGAAATTTCACAAAATTTTTTCCTCTTTTCGTAGGTTTCTTTCTTTTGTCTAATGATGATTCTCACGCTGATACCAGTCGATCATATCTTTTAAATTTTCAATCCGGACACGTTCCGAACCGTTCATCATCATATCCAGCATATCGTCTTCTTCGGGTGTGCGATTCTCTTTATCCGCCAACGCTTTTCCCGCTGTTTTTACCATAATGCTCATCATTGCTTTATACGCACCGTGCAGTTTCTTTACATCAAAGGTTCCTTGTATTGTAAATAACGGGATATTGTCCGGGATTGAATTTTTTGCACGGATCTCTTTTGTCTGTGTGCCTGTCTGTCCCATGCCTACAGCTCCCACCGCACATACCTGATATTTTTTCTTTACATCGGAATAACCTTTGACTCCGCTTGCCATCACCCAGCCGAGATATATGATTTTGGAACCGGCGGGTACTTGTTTCTTTGCCTCCGCCACACTGTATACAGGTAAATTTAATTCCTGTGACAACATGTTTGCATAACGGGCTGTACTTCCGGTGTTTGATGTGTAAATAATTGCTTTCATTTTTATCTTCCTTTCCGCGAAACCATGCTTCCCGCATTGGTTTGCAATTCGTATGGTATCTAAGTTTCTTGTGTCGGTCTGCTGTCTTTTTTACATTTGAAAAACTTATTTTAAAGCCGTTTCCTTAAACATTTTTGAAAATCGGTCTACATGACGCTCGAGCATGAGAAGTACGTCATCTTTTTCTTCCGTGCCATCATAAAGGCTGTAAAGAAGAAAAATCGGTCCGTAAAAATCCATCGCAAACTGCCTTGCATCCTCACTGTTTTTAAGAATCCCCAAAAAGATCATTTCAATATAATGAACCGGACCTTCCACAAGGTATTTCTGATAAAGTTTTGCCATCTCAGGGCTTCTGTATTGCTCTAATGTGAGCATTTTTCGAAAATCGGAGGAAAATTCCTCTTTTGTCCAATGCAAAAACTGCACCCTCGTATACTCCCGGATCTTGTCAAAAGCGGTATTCCGATACTCTGCGATTACTTCCTCCATAGTTCCCTCTGGCATTTCATATATTCTGGCTCTTTCCATGTCCATGCTGTTCATTTTCTCAATGATGCTGTCTAATATTTCCTGTTTGCCTGTGTAATGTTTATACAGTGCGGCTTTTGTAACACCCAGTCTCGCCGCAATCTCATTCATGGAGGTTCCCATATAACCGCTTTGCGCGAAAAGCTCTAACGCCTCTTCTAAGATTCTTTCCTTTGTATTATTTTCTCTTGTTTCCATAGACACGCTCCTTTTGGTTACCTATCGGTTACTTTTATTATAGTTACCGATAGGTAACTTGTCAAGCAGAATATTTCAAATACTTATTAAAAATTCATAATTTCAAGGGTATTCATCTTTTACTGTCAAATTTGGGAAATCAAAGAAAGCGAGTATTTCATTTTTGCCTTCATAAATTAGAAATTTGTTTTTTTATAATTGATACCGGCAAGGCGTGCCTGTTTGCACAAAGCTTTTGTCTGAAGCTTGTACTGCCTGCCGTCTTTTATAAAGTACGTTCCGCATTGACGGAATTCAAAATCAACACCCTTTCGGATGCATTGTTCACGGATGTCGAGCACCCAGTCATAATCAAGCTTGCATCTCTATCCGACTCCCCGCCGACGACAACCAGCTCCACGCCGTCTAAGTAAGGCTCCAGATCAACGCGTTCGATCAGCGGCTGTGCGGTGATGCACTTGTGCCTGATCGGCAGCGAACTGAATACCGACAATTTTTTATCCGCATTATGCTGGTTCTCAATCGTACAGCATACTATGACATTCTCATATCCATCCGCCCAATCCTCCGGGATACACGCCATAAAACGCTCAATCCGCTTTGTCAAAAAGAGAAACGAGCAGTCCGACCGTTCCTTGATCATCTTCCAGCACTCGCCTCTCCACTCGTCGGCTTCTTCTATGAGAAAATCCGTCGAAAATCCAACGTATACAAGCCCCGGCTTCATTTTATATCCACCCTTTTTCAGCTGTGCAACCGGCTTATAAAAATCCTTTGTCTTGACAATCTCACTTGTATCGACGCCTCTTTTTGCGTCGCCTTTATGAATATAGCAATGTGTGCAGCCCTCGCTGCACTTTTTACATCCACGCCACGGATTCCACATCGTCATGGCTTACCTCCTGCTTGTAGCGTTCTTTTCCCCACCAATTCGGCATCAGTTCTTTGAGCGTAACGGTTTCTCTGGTTTCGTAGTCTACCATAATCTCCATATTTTCATTTTCTTCGTTCAACTGATACAAAAACTCACGGCACGCGCCGCATGGCATTCCACTTCCGCCACCGGACGGAGCTTCATCCCGAAAAGCAATCAGCCTTTTTATTTTTGTCTGACCGCTGTTCACATACATATTCAGGGCTGCCACACGCTCTGCGCACAGATTCATAACACCGCTGCAAGCTTCAATGCAAAAGCCCGTATAAATGGTTCCGTCCTCACTTTCCAGAGCGCATACAACATGATGTGTGTATACAAAAGGCGTTACATCCTCCGGGTGATATTCTTTTTTTGCCTGTTGATAAAGTTCTTCCCATATATCCATATCGTCCTCCTAAATTTTGATTTTATTTCAGTTACTATCTTCCATTGCCATTTTTGCCGCTTTTTTTGCATGAATGACCGTTGTATCAAA
>CAKRJK010000156.1 GCA_934351705.1 uncultured Lachnospiraceae bacterium | reverse complement strand
GTCCCGTAGTATGATTTAAGATATAGGTATAATCATCTGAAAAATTCTTTCTTGTCACTACCGGGCAACGACGGTTCTTTACCAATTCCAATGGCACCAGCATCATCGGACACTCGCAATACTTCACCATGTCCCTTGTATCAATATAAACGTCCCATCGGAAACCGCAGTCTGAAAAATGTTTGGTGAACACATTTTCAAATTCAGCCTCCATGTCTTCATAGTCATCACATATCGGCATCTTGTTCCAATACTCTTGAAATTCTCTGCTTTTTACCAGACTTTTTCTTGCCGCTATAAAATGAGACTGAAGACGCACGGAAATAGAATCCAGATCAATTTTGCCCCACGCATCTTTTTCATATTCGTGATACAGTGTCAAGCCCCAGAAATCCACATCTTTCTTATCCATCACATCAAACATTTCCTGAAACGGATAAATCGGTCCCATAAGAGTGTCGTCCATCATAATGACTTCGTCATATGTCTCTACCTGTTCCCATCCGATAACTTCAAATGCTTTCTGATATGCTCCTGCTCCAAAGCCTTTATTTTGTCTTACCATAATTTGATCGGTATATTTTTGAAAAGTCTTACGTCCTTCCGGAGACAACATGCCATTGCAGATAATCATACAGTCATCTGTATGCCCGCAAATTCCATCTAACATTTTTTCCACATAACGGTCTACTTTTCCTTCTTTATCATAAAAGAAATATATCAATAACCTTTTCATTGCTTCCTCCTAATTCCCTCTTACTTCCCGCAATAACTGCTTATAAGCATTTTCTATCTCTGCATAAGAATTCATCGCATAATTATAATTTTCTGCACATTTCATCCACTCGGTGCGGACTTCCTCCAACTGTTTTACCAGCATTTCATTATATCCATAGGCCTCCGTCCAATTCTTAAGACAGGTCTGCAGTTCCCCTTGTAGCCGTTCTACTTGTGACTGCAATCTTATATTCTCCTCTTTCAATAATTTAATCTGTTGCTCTAAATCTTTTTCCATGGCTTCACCTTATTTTTTACGTTGCTCTAATTGCAAAATCCGAGTCTTGCTTTCATTGACTTTGTCCAATTCATCTTTGTACATCTGAATGTACAACTGATTGTTTTCGCGAAGTCTCTGCATTTCTTCCTCAAGCGCTTTTCTCTCATCATTAAAATGATCATTCGATTCCCGATACTGCTGCATCTGTGTTGTCAGCAAAGAGATTTTCGCCTGCAACTCATTTACGTGTTTGTCCGTCGACTCTTTATATTCCTTGAGCAGATTTCGTTCCTGTTCAATGAGCGTTTTTTGCTCTGTCATCAGTTTGAGTTCTTCGCTTAACTCCACATACTGGTTTCTCAAACGCACCTCGCCCCAATCATGGCTGTACTCCTGTGCTTCGTTTCCCACAATATAAATCGGTACATCGTACTTTTTACAAACCAGAAGAAGGCTATAATACAAGCCATACGCCATAACTCCGTCTATTTTCTGTCCTGATTGAAGCTGCTTCTCAAACCATTGCTCCAATGCCTCAAATCTCTCAATTTTTAAGACCACGTCTCGAAAAGCCGGATTCTGGATCGTATTGTCAATTTCCTGCAAAATATCTTTTGGAATCACTGTTACTTTTTCTTCTTCTTTGTCAGAATATTCCGGTGAAACCAGACATATATCATCTGTGTTATTTTTCTTTTTTTCAAATTCTTTCCTGTATAAAGCTTCTTTTGCATCGTTTATCTCTAAAAACAACGAAATATACATTTATTTTCCCTCTTTCTATCTTTGAAGCAGTCTCTTCAGCTTACGTTTCATAGCACGAAACAGTTTTCTGATACTTCCGCGACCGCCCTGAGTTACGATTGCTTCATAAGGTACTTCGTCTATAACCTGTACGAAAATCGTGAGTTTTTTTATTTGCATTTTACACGGCAGTTTTATATAAACCTGTGGATCTTTCTTTAAAAAATATACTTGATTTCCCCTGGAAATTCCATTGGTAATTATTTGATTTGTTTCCACTATATGTTCTTTTCCGTCGACATCCTCCACGATACACCGGAAATCCTGTAACGTAATTCCCGCACGCTCGCCCGGATCCCATCGCAGTTCCTCAACATTTTTGTATTCTGTCAATTCTTCTGTGATATAACGGCATTTCTCATCATTCCACTTTAATGTACACGTATTTTCTTCCGCATATTGCCCGTCTATCTTTACGTACAATTTGGTTCTGTTAAAATAAGTTGCTCCTTCTAAGATATAATCACGCCAATCCTGCAAAGCACTCTTCGTTAAATACATCGCCTCTTCGCGATTTCCGATGGAAATTCCTATATCACGCGCCATCTTATTAAATTCCTCTAACACATAATCAGAATTCGTAACATGAATTGCCGCACCTTTTTGCGACATCAATGTTCCCGTGTAATATCCCTGTTGCTGTACTGCATAGGCATGCATTCTCATCAGAGTCTGCAGTATTCCTGCCTGCTGCTCTGTTTCTTTTTGGAAGTCTTTTTTCTCCCATGTATGTTCCAGAATGTTTTTCCACGCACTTGTGCGAACCCAGAACATATTTTCCATTGCCATGATCGGCTCTCTCGTGTATTGGATTGCTACCTTCACGCCTATTTTCTTGGCAAGTTTTAAAACCGGATGGTAATATTTTCCCCAGCCATTGCCGATCTGGCCGTAAATTTCTCCGCACGGTGACAGCGGTGCTACTAACATTCCCAGCCTTTCTTGTGTCTCAAACAATTCTACAACTTTTGACGCATAACTTCCCTGTGACAACAAATCGCAAAATTGACTGTACAAAAAGGACGCTCCCTGACTGTAAGGAACGTTTTCTTTAATATCCATGTCCTGCATAAAGCAAACATATTCATATTCCCGCACCCGCTGTTTCTCCGTTGTCAACGCAGCCTCTATCGCCGTATCGGCACACTCCGGTACAAGGTATGACAAGTCTTTGCCCTCATAGGACTCTAATTCTTCTTTAATTTCTTCTGTTTTGGGAATCAGGATCAGTGTAATCTCTTTTGGTATGTTCTTGAAATATTCCATATAGAACGGAATATGCTCTTTATCCGTAATTCCTAACCAAACAGCCGCTTTATGCTCTGTTAAAATCTGGTTTGATGTTTCTCTTTCATCTATCACATAATTTAATTGCAGATTCTTTTTAATATCTGCCATGTTCTCAACACGTAATATATTGTCCCATATCATTTTGGTATCATAATCTGTATGATCCTTAAGATATTGAACAACGTCGATTGCTTCCTGTCCAAAAGTATTGTATAGCATATATGCATATTCCTGCATAAAGGAACGACGTTTAAAAATCGGACATCGTTTTTCTTTTAACATCCTTGTGGTTCCACACAAAATCGGATGATCATTATAGTCATCCTCTAAATCCGCATATACATCACAGACAAAGCCTGCTTCTGTGAATTTTTTTGTAAAAATCGCCTCATGGAAACCGATTGCCTCCTGATAATTATGAATCATCGGCATTTCGTTCCAGTAATTTTGGAAATCAAGGCTTTTGATCATCGGATTTCTTACTGCTATAAAATGTGATTGAATATGTTCCGGTATATATCCGTATTCTATTGTTCCAAACGGATCCGCTCTGTCATCCAAATGATATCGGGTAATTCCCCAAAAATCCAAATCTTTCCGATTCATGGTATCAAACATTTCCTGCAAAGGATAAACCGGTCCCATAATCGTAAAATTCATCATGATAATTTCATCATAGGTTTCCAGTTTTTCCCATCCGTAATAGTCCAGAACCGATTTGTACGCCCATACATCAAATCCTTTATTTTCTCTCACCATGATGTTTGGCGTAATTTCTTCAAGTTTGTCCCGGGATTCCGGTGTCAGTTTTCCATTACAGACAACCTCTATCTCGCTTCCTACTTCCTTGATCGCTCGCAGCATATATGGAATATAATCATCCACAATACCCTGTTTATCATATATAAAGTAAATTACCAAACGCTTTATATTGTTTCCCTCTAATATCATTTGTCTCTCCCATTTACATATTTAAGTATAAATCACACACAGTATCCGCATCCGATTCTAACACAACATTGCCCTTATACAGCAATACCGCACGGTCACAAATTCTCCTTACCTGATCCACGCTATGTGATACCAGCAACAAGGTTGTACCTGCTTTTTGCATTTCCTGGATTCTCTTTTCACATTTTTCCTGAAACGCAAAATCTCCGACTGCCAAAATCTCGTCCGCAATCAGAATATCCGGTTGACAGATCGTCGCAATCGAAAATCCCAATCGAGTAACCATTCCTGACGAGAAATTTTTAATCGGAACATCTTGAAAATCTTTCAGTTCTGCAAAATCCAGAATTTCTTCATATCGTTCTTCCAGCATTTTTCTCGGGTAACCCAAAATCGCACCATTTAAAAAGACATTTTCTTTTGCGGTTAAGTCAAAGTCGAATCCCGCACCCAATTCAATCATCGGTGCAATCATTCCCTGTGTAGTCACCTGACCGCTCGTTGCTTTCAATACGCCTGCTATAATTTTAAGCATTGTACTTTT